>JBGTNB010000384.1:0-5205 GCA_041743285.1 Gemmatimonadaceae bacterium | reverse complement strand
GTCATTCGGTACCGGTTGGCGGACGCCGACCGTCGTACGCTCGCACGCGGCGTGCAGGCGGCGGCACGACTGCATCTCGCCGCGGGGGCGGCTGAGGCCTTCACCCTCCATGCGCGCGGCGGGCGTGTCGGTTCCGAGCAGGACTTTGCGGCGCTCGACAGCCTCGACTACGGACCCAATCGTCTTGGGCTGTATTCGGCCCACGTGAACGGTACCTGCCGGTTAGGCGCAGATCCGCATAAGAGCGTTTGCACTCCGGATGGACGGGTCCGTGGAGTGCCGGGGCTCTACGTGGCCGATGGAAGTCTCCTTCCAACTGCGCCGGGGGTGAACCCGCAGGAGACGATCATGGGGCTCGCGACCGTGATCGCGCGCCGCATCAGAAGCTCCTGACTGCCGAGCGCTACCCTCGCGGCGCCCGCGGCTCGCAGCTGCCTTCGGCTCAGGCTGCTCCTGTGAGGGTGAACGCGGCCCAATAAAAGGGATGTGCGAACGGTCTCTCCCTCTCATTCATCTCGTAATACTGCCAGCTCCGCAGCGCCGACTCATCCATGCTGCCTGACGCCGTATAGCTGCGCTCGAACACCGCGGCAAGTCCCAGCTCCTCAGCTGTCGCCTCACTCACCCACCGCTGCGCTCCCTGAAGTGCGGCAGCCACACTCATTCCGCCGAGATGAAGCCGGTACATCTCGGTCAACAGGAGCTTCGTCGAGATGTCATCCACCGGCCAGAGACTGCTGATCACCGCCGGCGCTCCGGCCTCCAACAGCGCGCCGGCAAGGCCGATGAACTCGTCAGGCATCGTCCGGAACTCCGTCATTCCCGTCTCGCACGCGGACAGAGTGACAAGATGTGACGAGCCCAGATCCATCTCCGGGGACAGGATGTCCTCGATGCGAAGCCGGCCGTTGGCCAGCAGCAGACCGCTCTCCGCCGCGTTCGCCCAATGGAACTCGGCGTGGCAGGCGAAGTGAACGTAGCTCGCGCCGCGCACCTCGCCGATGACGTTCGCTCGGGTCGCAGCGTCGCCGGCGAGCACCCGCGCCGTGCCGGGCGAACTGGCCTTGTCGACGAACAGTTCGGCGATCGACGCCGTCTCATCCCCGGCGAACCGCAGGTCACCCGTCGGGTTCGCGACCGCGAAAAGCGTCGGGCTCTGGCGCGACCTGGCCTCTAGTCGCCGGCGACACGCCTCGAGCGCGCCGATGCTGGGAGCGTACGAGACCACGTACTCCGCGCCGAACGCGATCCATCGCTCACCTTCGAGGCGCCGCGCCGCATGGAGGGGGAGGATGCCGAGCCATCCCGATGGCATGATCATGACGGGTGCTCCACCGTCGATGCCTAACTTCTTCAGCCGGGCGTGAATAGGGCCTACCAGCACATCCCAGAGCGAAGTGGTCAACGCCTCCAGCACCTCGAACAGCTCAGGGAAGGAATTCCGGTTGTTGAGCCAGCTCAGATAGGCATTCAACCAGCCACCAGATCCCGCGCTGCCGGCGAGCAGTTCCATGACCGCGGCCACTGTCAGCGACTCCAGCTCTACGACGTGCGCTTCCTCAACGACGGTGGAACCTCCGGGCACCACGAACACCGCGCTCCCCTGCGATGTCACGATCGGCGCGACGAGCGCGCTGCCGTCGGGTATCACGGCGAGCATTGACGCGAGATCGAGCCGGGGAGTGCTGCCTCGAGCCTCATTTCGCGCCAGCGCCTCGGCCAGCATGCGAACCTTCCCGCGTTCGATGACCTCGAGTGCTTCGCCTCGACGTCCGAGCCGCAGCAAGGCATACGCGGCAGGGCCGTACAAGTCCCGGTTCTCGGCGACCTCGGCCTCCTTCCCCGGCCTGGTGGTACGATTCGCGAGTACGCCGCCGCTCGTCGCGATCGCTTGATCGAAGCACCGGTGCGCATCGGTCCACTGGCGAGCGTTGAAGTACATCGATGCCATGGGTCGGAACGTGTCCCGTCGTTCGACCGGATAGTCGTCAGGCGAAAACAGCTCCAGCGCTTGATCGAAATGGCGACTGGCTGCCGCGATGTTCTCCTCGGCATTGCCAAATCGGCGCTCCGCGTACTGGATGGCGAGGTTGCGATGAGCGTGCGCACGCTCAACATCAAACGCGCGGCCCAACTTCTCGTGGAGGGCGATCGCCTCCATATGGTGAACCACCGCCTCCTCATCCGCCTCCGGACCGCCGTCCGCCTGATCACTCAATGCCCAGGCAAGGCCGGCATGCGCCCGTGCACGAACACGCGGACCTGTGCCTGCCACATCCAATGCCGCGCGAAAACTCTGCTCGGCCTGCTTCAGCAACCGTTCACGCTCGTGAAGGTCCAGGCCTGCGCGCGATAGGTAGACAGATCCGAGATGCGCACTCGCCATAGCCCAGATGTCGGGATGCTCAGCGCGCTGCACGTCCTCCATCGCGGTGCGTAGCTGTAGCGCTGCCGCACGCAGGTTCTCATCGCGCGAGCCCGTTATCCTGGCGGTGAGTGCTGCCGCAATCGCCAGCCGTGCAGAAGCAAGTAGTGCGCTCTGACTGCCACCTTCGAGCACTTCGATAGCTTGCTCGAGCACGCCGACCGATCTGTCCACGTTTACGGACGGATCGTCGTGCGCGCGGCGCAGAAGCGCCTCACCAAGGTGCGCCATGATCGTCGCCCAGCGCAGCGGTTCCGCATCGCGCCTCCGTAACCCGAGCGCTACCTCGTAGCACTCGATCGCCGCTTCGGCGTTATGCGATTGGTCGCCACTCGCATCGAGCATGTACGCATCGCCGAGGTACTGCTGGGCGTGCGCGAACTGCTCGGGTTCGCTCTCCGGCGTGAGAGTCGTAAGCGCGGCGCGGTACAGGACGATTACGTTCCGCATGTCCGTTGTTCCCGAGTATCCGGCCTGCTCGCGCAGCGCATCGGCGAGGGTCAACGCCTCGCCCTTCTCAATTTGCATGCTCCTGGGCGCGCTCTCCGGCTGCACCGGGCTTCCTCTGCCAGCGAGCGCGGCTTCAATCCCTAGCACGCGGCACTGCTCGACAAGCGCCCACCCGCCGAGCATTCGCGATTCGTCTTCGGGCTCCGCGGGCTGCATTACGAGATCGGCGAACGCAATGTCGGCGACCGGGGAAACCAGATGATCCAGGTTGCTTTCGATCGCGCTCCGGACCTCGCCCCAGTCCTGGGCGTTCAAAATCGAAAGGATGGCCTGAGCGGCGTCTTCGTAGCCGGCGAACACTGCTTTCGTGCCCTTGCTCATTACTCGCTCTATTGCGCTCAGCCTTGCGGCGATTACGCGATGCTCCCGTGAGCCGCTCTCGTGACGCGGGAGCTGCAGCGCGAGGAGCTGCAGCGCTTCTGCGGACGTGAGTTCGATCTCGTATCTCGTGATGACGGCTTCCGTTCGCTTGAAGCCGCCGGCATTGATCAGCGTTCGAGCTGCCTCGAGAAGCTCCGGGCGCATGGCCCTAACTGCCAGGTTCGCCCACTCAGCTTACGGCGGCGAGCGCCGGCTTTATCTGCGTATCCCCATCGCAGTGCACGGCGTACATCAACCCGAGCGGATTGCCATGATCCTGCAGGAACTCCTGCCGCAAGTCGAGGAAGGTCTCGCCGAGTGGGGCGCCGTCGAGGAAGCGGTCGAAGAATCGCTGCGCAAACGCGACTGCGAAAAGTGCCGGCGTCTTGCACTCGGTGCCCACCACACCGCGCGCGCCCTTGGCCAGGAAATACGGCACGAAACCGTCGTAGAACGAGGGCGACAGCTCGGCCGACTCGCAAGCGTTTATGAACACCAGCGGGCTCCCCTTGAGCTGCGTGCTCGTCGGTGCGTCGAGGCTCAGATCGCCTAGCGTTATGCGACCGTCGGTCAGCACCAGGCACGATGTGTCGGGGCCCCCGGAATCGGCCAGATCCGCCGACTCGGCGTGGCAGTAGAAGTAGAGGATCTGGTCGTCGGTGTTTCCGTCGGCCAGCGCCTTCACCACCTGTGCGCTCGTGCTGCGCGGCGTTACTCGCACGCGCTGGCGCGACTTGGCCGCTCCCTTCCAGAACAGCTGTTGCTGTGCGACGAAATCCGAGCCCATCTGCTCATCTATCCCGTCGTTGGTGTTCACGCTCACCGTGAGAGCCGGGTTGTCGCTGGGTATTGCGCTGTCCGAAACGCTGAGGGTGGTTTGCAGCGGGATCTGCTCGATCACGTGCCGCATGCCGATGAAGTTTTCCCAGTCGAGCGTTGCCGCGGCCGACGCATCGCCCATGTACAGCATTCCCCACGGAACCGGCGTGCTCTCCGCCACTATCTGCAGCTTGAGCCGGGTCCCCTTGTCGCTCGCCATCTTGCGCAGGAACTCGCCGACGGCCTTGGAATCGGCACCGGCGGCGGGCCCGAAGAAGATCTGGTTGAAGAGCCGCGCGCCGGCGCGAGCCATCGTTCTGAGCGCCGCGTCGCGATCCGCATCGGGAATGTCGAGGCCGGTCTGGAAAACGTAGTCGCCATTCGCTCCCTGGTGCATAACGACCTTCATCATTTCCTGCCGGGCCGCCTCGATCGCGCCGGCGAGATGCGCCTGTTGTATGGGCAATCGCGCTCGCGCCGCGACGCTCCCCCAGATCACGCAATCGTAGCCACCGCCGGCGGCCGGGGAGATGGAGAGCCCCATGTCGCGCGGTTGGACGATGCTCGCCGCCGACGGTGGACGCCCCTTGGTTGAAAGCAGCACTCGCGTGGAACCAGCGGCGCCGACGTCGAAAGTCAGCTCCATCTGCTGGATGAAGTTTCCCTCTTTGTGGATTGTCGCCTTGATGCTGGAAGCCCCGTCGTGTCTGGGCGAGATGTCGAATCGAGCCTTGCCGCGCGAGCGGCCGGTGCGCGGCACGCGCAACGGGCGAGTATGGTCGGAGATCTCGAAGTCGTCGCTGTCGAGCTGCACTGTCAGTTGAACCTCTTCGACTCCTCCGGCGAACAGGTTCTCGTCGGCAAGAGGTGCCGCACCCACCGCCGTCTCGCGTTCCTTCACATCGACGTCGAAGGCGAGGGTATACCACTGTTCCCTGGTTAGCGACTCGTCAGGCTTGTGATCGTCCAGCTCGGCGTTGATCCATCGCTGCTCCGGCACTGCGGCATCATCGGGAGGCGCCGCCGATTCCATCGACTCCGGCGGTCGTGGCGCACGGGGTTCGGGCGGCGGAGCTGGTGGCGGACGCATG
>JBGTNB010000383.1:0-5220 GCA_041743285.1 Gemmatimonadaceae bacterium | reverse complement strand
TCGGCCGGCGCGGTGGCGTGGGAGCTCGGCGGATCGGTGATCGTCGGCGCGTTGCTTGGTGGCGCCGTGGCGCTCTACCTGCGCTTCGTCGAGCGCGAGCTGATCATGTTCGCTCTTATCGTCGCGTTCTTCGGCTCGGAGATCGCGCGTCTGGTGCACGTAGAGTCGCTGCTCACGCTACTCGTGGCGGGCTTTGTCGCCGAGAACACGACGCGGCACGGCGCGGAGGCACTGCTCAAAGCTATGGAACGCTCGGCGGCGCCGGTATTCGTCGTGTTTTTCGCGCTGGCCGGCGCCAGCATCTCGCTGCAGACGCTGGCAACTATCTGGCCGCTGGCGGTGGGCATCGTGATCGTGCGCGCCGCCGGCATTTGGGCAGGCGTGCAGATCGGTGCGCGCCTGACGAAGGCTTCGGTGGACGAGAGGAAGTACACGTGGATGGGACTGATTGCCCAGGCGGGGGTTGCGATAGGGCTGGTGGCGGTGATCGCCGAGAACTATCCGGAGCGTGGTGCGGCGATGCAGACGCTGATACTGTCGGTCATCGCGATTAATCAGCTGGTGGGCCCGGTACTCGGCCGGATGGCGCTGGCGCGCGCGGGTGAGATCGGGAAAGCGGAAGAGGAGGAGGAGGAGGACGACGAGAGCGACGGCAAGCGTACCGAGGCCGGACAGACGAAGATGCAACCGGAAGCCGTGTCCGAAGCCTGACGAGACCGTGTTGCCCGTGCGACGCAGGGATCGGGCCGAAGCGGCTTGAATTGGCTGCTTCGGCCCTCGCAACTGCCACCAGCGTTGACGGGGATCGCGCCGGCTCGGCCCGCTCACCCGGCATCGCTTCCCCCATTCAGTTACGTTTCCCGCTTCCCCTTTCCCGTTTCCCGTTTCCCGTTTCCCCTTTCCCGTTTCCCGTTTCCCTTCTCGAGTACCCTACTGGCCTGCGAACGCGCTCTTGAGCCGCATACCCGCCAGCTGCATGGCCTCCCTCGCCTCGGGGAGCACCGCTCCCATTCCGAAGAACTCGTGTGTCACTCCTGCGAACGTGCGTTGCTCCACCGGCACGTTCGCCGCGCGCAAGCGGCGCGCGTATTCCTCTCCATCCCAGAGTAGTGGATCGATCTGCGCATTGATGATCGTCGCCGGCGGTAGCCCTGTCAGGTTCTCGGCGGCGAGCGGAATGGCGTACGGATTGTCGGTGTCTGCCTGACTCGTGAGGTATTTGTCGAAGAACCAGTGCATTCCTGCCTTGCCGAGTGGTTTCGCGTTTGCGTTCGCGATGTAGGATGGCGAATCGAGGTTGTAGCTGGCCACCGGATAGATGAGGAGCTGGTGCACCGGCAGGCGAACGTTGCGATCGCGCGCCATCATCGAGACCACGGTAGCCAGGTTGCCTCCGGCGCTCTCGCCGGCTACGGCGACGCGATTCGGACCGCCGTTAACCCGTGCGGCGCTGTCCAGCACCCATTGATAGGCAGCGAACGCATCGTTCGCCGCGGCGGAAAGCGATGCGTGGGCGCCTGATGGTAGGCGACGGACACCACCACCGCGCCCGATGCATCGGCAAGGGCTTTCGCCGATGGCTCGTACGTGTTCAGGTTTGCGATGACCCAGCCGCCACCGTGAAAGAAAACGACCACCGGGAAGGGACCGCTGCCCTGCGGAGTGTAAACGCGGGCGAGCATCTTTCCGTTCGGACCGGGAATCGTTACGTGCGAGATCGCGACCATCGAGGCGGGGACCGGCTGGTTGCGTGAGGCAAGCAGCGCCATGACGGCATCGGTAGGTGACGGCGCCTCGCGAGCGTTGGCGGGCGAGCTTTCCGCGAGAGGTGGCGCACCGAAGGCGGCGAGCTGATCAAGAACCGCTTGCATCTCGGCCGTCGCCCGGGCAGGGGAAGAAGCTGGTGCATCCGGCATCGGTCCGGGCGGTGGCACTACGCCGAGCCACACGCGGTCGATGAGCGACTGCGGGGATTCGGCGCGCCTATTCGCCAGGTCGACGTCGCCAGCAGATTCGCGCGTCATGTTGCTATGGGTGCACGCGGCGGACGCGAGCAACGCCAGCATGCCGATACCCAATCGTGACACGCGCGATGATTCCTTCTCTAACAAGTGCATGAAAACCCCCGGTTCGTGTGGTTCTCCGGCTGCCGCGCCGAAACCGATTGTGAGGTTCAGAACATGAACCAACGCAGGCAGCCGACGTCGAATCACGGCTGTTCCGGTCTATCGAGTGCTGGTCGGGCGTGTGGAGACATCTGGCGATACACACCGGCGGCGTAAACGTCTGCCTAGCAAGCTAACCGTTGTTGTGATGCGGGGCACACTCCGTGCAATACGGCAGGCTGCTGCATCACAACAACGCTTGCCGCTGATTGCAAGAATGGTTCTGGTGCGTTGCAGAGAACGATTCTGCTGCAGCGCGCGAAGCGCATCTGCTGCATTACGGCCATAACGAACACCGACGATGAAAGCATCGCCACTCATGGCGATCGAGCAGGGCGTGCGTTGGGCCAGCCGACGCCCCGCGGGAGCCTGCTGGCTCAACGAGGATAGGACAGATGCGTACCACGCATGACGAGAACGGTGTTCGTGCCGGTCCGTTTGGCGCAGGAGGTCGTCGCGACTTCCTGCGCGTTGCGGGCCTTGGTGGGCTCGCGCTCGCACTCCCAAGTCTGCTGCAGGGCTGCAGCGACACTACCGCCCCGCCCGTCGACATCGGTCTCGACGCAGAAGCACAGCTCCACAGATACCTGAACATTCCTCCCACGCCAGTAACGATCGATTTGAGCACGGACATCGGCATAGCGAACTACGCGTATGCACTGGAGCAGTTGGAGGCCCAGTTCTACTTCTTCGCCAACGAGTTCGGCCGGCAAGCGTTGTCAGCCGAAGAAAACCTAGTGATTCGCGACATCCGGGGGCACGAGCAGGTACACAGTGACTTCCTCAAGGCTCTGCTCGGAGCCGCCGCCATTCCGATGCTCAAGACGGATTTTAGCACCGTTGATTTCTCCAGCCGGGCAGAGGTGCTCGGCACCGCGCAGGTCTTCGAGGACCTTGGCGTGGCGGCGTATAACGGTGCCGGGCAACTGCTCGAAAGCCCGCAGTACCTATTGATTGCCGGCAAGATCGTCTCGGTGGAAGCAAGGCACGCTGCCGCCATTCGGGATCTGCTGCAGCCGAACAGCCGCTTCTTCGCCGGTGACGTCGTCATCGACGCAAACGGACTCGACCGCGCGTTCGATCCGGCGACAGTGCTCGCCGCTGCGGCTCCATTCATCGTCAATCCTATCACCGTCGTCGGAGGCTGATCACCCATGGAAAACCTGACGATTTTCGATACGATCGACGAAGATCTTGCGCGCACCGTCTCTCGCCGGCGAGCCCTCTCCGAGGGAAGCTCGAAGCTGGCGATGGGGGCGATGATGCTATCGGCTCCGCTCGCGCTCGCCGCCATGGCCCGGTCGGCCTTCGCGCAAGGCATTCCGCAGCAGATTACGGACGTACTCAACTTCGCGCTCACGCTCGAATACCTCGAGGCCGAGTTCTACGTGACCGGGGTGGGCACTAGCGGACTCATCCCGGCGGACAAGATCGATGTGTTCGACCAGATTCGGAAGCACGAAGTGGCCCACGTCGCGTTCCTGAAGAGCGTGCTCGGTGCGGCCGCGGTTGCCAAGCCCCAGTTCGACTTCACAGCCGGCAACGGTTCCGGCAGCGGACCATACGCTGGTGTTTTTTCAGACTACAACATTTTCGTAGCCGTGGCACAGGCGTTCGAGGACACCGGCGTGCGTGCGTACAAGGGCCAGGCAACCAACCTGATGTCCAACGACGCCATCTTGACCGCCGCGCTGCAGATCCATTCGGTCGAAGCTCGTCACGCGAGCATGGTGCGACGATGCAGAGGCAAAAAGGGGTGGATCACCCGTGCGATCACCGACATCCCCGGCGCTCAAATCGTCTACGCCGGCGAAGCGAACACCGTGCAGGCCGGCATAGATGTCACGAAGGTTACGGTTGTCGGAAAGGGCGGAGGAGGCAGAGCAGTGACGCTCGACGCGGTAACCGAAGCGTTCGACGAGCCGCTCACCATGGAGCAGGTACTGCGGATCGTCGATCCGTTCATCGTTTGAGCGGACAGACAGCAGGACGCGAGTGAGCAGGAACTCGCTAAACTATGCCTTGTTCACCTGAGCCAGGTTAGGCTGACACTCGTACCCCAGGTGCGTCACCTGAATGACTGAACGGCAAATTGCGGATTTCGCCGGTTACGCAGACCGATCTATTGTGCTCCACGTCCTGGCCATTGAGTCCGAGCATCTGCGTAATCGGCGAAATCCGCGGTTTCACTGTTTCTGACAAGTTTCGCGTCTTACGAAGTAGTCCCTGGATTCCCGCTTTCGCGGGAATGACGGGAAGCAGAGCCGGCCGACGATGTATCAGCCCTCACCCCTCGACCGCGATCCTCTCGACCAAGGATTGCCCGCTCGGCTGATAGGCGTTCCTCACGTATTGCATCACCATCCGCTGCGTGTTGAAGAACGAGCCGTTCAATGCGATGGCATTCCGCATCACTTCGGCGAAGGCGTAAGGCAGCCCGTAATACAACGGCAGGATCGTGCGCTCCAGCGTCAGATAGAGAGCGTTGATGTCGTTCGCCGGATCGGACGGGAGCGACGGGTCGCCGTTGATCGCCCAGCCGGTGACCCCCTCGATGTGACCTTCGACCCACCAACCATCGAGCACCGACAACGACGGCACGCCGTTCAACGCAGCCTTCATCCCGCTGGTGCCTGACGCCTCGAGGGGGCGAAGCGGCGTATTGAGCCATACATCCACGCCCGCCGTCATGAGACCGCCGAGGTTCATGTCGTAGTTCTCGAGGTAGAGAACGGTGACGTCTCCATCGAGCGCCTTTGCCGCCGCGAAGATCTTGCCGATCAGCGCCTTCCCCCAATCATCGCGCGGGTGAGCCTTGCCGCCGTAGATGATTTGCAGCGGGCCGACCCGCCGGGTCATTCTGCGTAGCCGCTCCAGATCCGTGAAGATGAGATCGGCCCGCTTGTAAGGCGTCGAGCGGCGAGCGAAGCCGATGGTGAACGCGGCCGGATCGAGCACCTTGCCCGTACGCCGCTCTACCTCGGCGAACAGGTCATTCTTCGCCCGCGCATGCGCATCGCGAATGTCGTCGAGCGCTATGGTCGATGCATAGCGC
>JBGTNB010000382.1:0-2072 GCA_041743285.1 Gemmatimonadaceae bacterium | reverse complement strand
TTGGTTGCCGGCATCCCTCGATCCGGGCTCACGTATCCCGGGACGGACCTTTCACGGTACGTGAGTTGCCACTGTCAATAGAACCTATGAGGCACAACGAGTTACCCCTCCGACCGCGTTTTCGGAACGCCACGACGCTGCTCCTCGCAGCGATTTTTCTGGTGCCCGGACATGCGACGGCTGATCGGTACGGGACTGATTGGACGGTACGGGAGGCCAACGCGCAAAGCGCTCAGCGACGCACACCCGCCAGAACGCGCTCCACCCGTCGTGCCCGCCCAGCTCCCCCTCCCCCTGCCCCTGTCTGGAGCTCCCCAACGGGCGCTGGGGCACTCTCGACCGACCTCGACGCTTTGCTCGGGGACGGCGTCCGTAACGGCACGTGGGGTGTGCTGGCGGTCTCGTTGACGCGCGGCGACACTCTTTACTCGGTGAACCCGGACGAGATGCTGCAGCCCGCCTCTACGATGAAGCTGTTCACCGCGGCCCTGTCGCTCGACCAGTACTCTCCGTCTCATCAGTTCAGCACCGACGTGCTGCGGACCGGAAACATCGACGGCGCCGGCATATTGTCGGGGGACCTGGTAATTCGGGGTGGGGGTGATCCGGGGCTGTCGAAGCGCTTCATCCCGGGCGGGCAGTCGGGTGCCGTCGATTCACTGGCCGCGCTGGTCGCCGCCACCGGCATAACGCGAGTGCGCGGCAGACTTATCGCCGATGCGACGGCCTTCGACGCGCAGCGGATTCCCGAAGGATGGCAGAGCCGTTACCTCCACGCTTCGTACGCGGCGCGTGTTTCGGCGCTATCCCTCAACGAGAATCTCGCGGTTGTCGCTGTTACCCCCGGCTCGATCGGTAAGGCTCCGGCAGCTGCCGTGGAGCCGCTGAGCTCCCTGCCGATCGTGAATAAGGCACGGACGGTAAGCGGAGCTCGATCGCGAATCGTCATCCTGCCCACGCCCGACGGAGGAGTGGAGATTCGCGGGACGATAGGTTCACGAGCCCGCACACAGCGCTATCAGGTCGTTGTCGAAGAGCCAGCGCTGTTCACCGCCAACGCGCTCCGCCGTGCGTTAGGGGAGAAGGGGATCATCATAGAGGGCGAAACGTTGGAAAGCGCGACCCCGGCGGGTGCCGTGCTCATCGCATCGTTGCACTCGGTGCCACTTCGTGATCTGCTCGCCGTAATGAATCGCGAGAGCATCAATCACTTTGCAGAGTTGCTCTTCCGGAATGCCGGGCGTTCAGCTTCGAAGCGTGGTGTCGGGACTGTCGAAACAGCTGGTGATCTGCTTCAGCAGTTCATGGCGCAGAAGGTGGGTGCACGGCCCGGAAGCGTATACGCCGCCGACGGGAGCGGATTGTCGGTGCTCGACCGCACGACACCTCGCGCGCTCGTGCAGCTGCTGGAGTACGCGCACCGCGAGCCATGGGGCGAGACCTTCCATGCGTCCTTGCCGGTCGCTGGGGAGTCCGAGCTGCTGGCCAACCGGATGAAGCGCACGCCCGCGCATGGCAACCTGCACGCCAAGACGGGAACCACCAATTCGGTAATCTCGCTGGCCGGCTACGTGACCGCCGAATCCGGCGAACTGATCGCCTTTGCCTTCATCTATAACGGCACGGACCGTTGGAACGCGAGGGAGACCATCGACGCCATGGGGCCGACGCTCGCGAGCTTTGTCAGAAGGTAGGAACCAGGAAATAGGAATTAGGAAATAGGGTCGGTGTGCGCACCGCTCCGCGGCGCGCCTCTTTCTCAAGAAGCACAACGGGGCGCCTCGGCGCCCCGTTGTGCATACGACCCCCAATTCCTATTTCCTATTTCCTATTTCCTTTACAACAATCCCCCGCTTTCGCAGCTCGTCTATATAGCGTTCTGCCGGGACGGCCTCGTCAGGCGTGAGGACGCCGGCGCCTCGCGCATGCCCGCTCGCCTGCATCTGCCCCGTTATGGCGAGCGAGTAGCCTGTGGTGCGCATCATGGCGCTAACGCCATGTTCCACATCGTAGTAGTCGAGCACTTCCCAGCCCCTCATCGTATCCCGGCCGTTTTTCGTACCCTCGACGGT
>JBGTNB010000381.1:0-4592 GCA_041743285.1 Gemmatimonadaceae bacterium | reverse complement strand
CCGCGAGAACACGCAGGGACTCTACAGCGGAATAGAGCATTACATAAAGATCGGCGAGGACGAACGGGCGGCAGCCGAGTCGGTCGCTCTCATTACACGGGACGGATCGGAGCGGGTCATTCGTTATGCGTTCGAGTACGCTGTCACGCGCGGACGAAAGAAGCTCACGCTCGTCCACAAGGCGAACATTCTCAAGTACTCGCAGGGTCTCTTTCTGGAGGTGGGGAAGAACATAGCACGGGAGTACGAGGGGCGCGTTCAGTTCGAGGAGCGCATCGTCGATGCGATGGCGATGCACCTGGTGCTCCGTCCGGAGCAGTTCGACATGATCGTCACGACCAATCTGTTCGGTGACATTTTGTCGGACGAGATCGCGGGTCTGATCGGTGGCCTCGGGCTGGCGCCCGGCGGGAACATTGGCAGGCGGGCAATGATCTTCGAGGCCGTGCACGGCACGGCGCCCGATATCGCCGGACAGGGTGTTGCCAATCCCGGGGCACTCATTCTCGCCGCATGCATGATGCTCAGCGAGATGGGCTTTCATGAACTGTCCCGGCGCATTCACCAGGCGTTCGTGGAAACGGTTCGTTCGACGGCCGTGCTCACCCGGGATCTGGGAGGGAGCGCGACTACGGAGGAGTTCACCGATGCCGTGATCGCGAGACTCGGGTGACGCGGATACTGCACGTTTCCGACCTGCATTTTGGCAAGCCCGCTGTTCCCGAGCAGATCGAGGCAATCGAGGCGCTGATCCAATCGGCGAAGTTCGATGTCGTGGCCATCTCCGGCGATGTATCGCAGCGCGCGCTCTCCGGTGAAATGCAGCGCGCCCGCGCCTTCATTCGGGACGCACGCCGGGTGAGCGAAGTCATCGTCGTGCCTGGCAACCACGATGTGCGCTGGTGGATGGCGCCTCTCGGCGTAGGGCGCCGCAAGCAGATGTACGAGACCTACCGGACCTACATCGATCCCGACCTCGAGACGGTGGTGCGTGTGCCTGGCCTGACGCTGGTCGGTCTGAATACCGCGCACGGAGTGGCCTGGCACACACTCACCTGGAACTATCGCGACGTGAGCATCATCGGCGACCTGCGCGAGAGCCAGATCGAGTACGCGCGGCGGCAGTTCGAGGCTTCGGCGCCCGAAGATGCACGGGTCATCGTAATGCATCACAATCCGATGAAGGGCGAGCTGTCGAGGCGTCACGGCGTCGTGAACACCAAGCGCATACTCGGGGCGTTCGCCAAGCTGGGTGTGGATCTGGTCATGTGCGGGCACGATCATCAGGAGGCGATCCACTTCGTCGAGCATACGAAGAAGGGCACGGTCATCTCCACCGCCGGTACGGTCTCCAACCGTTCGCGGGGCGCACGGCCGTCGAGCCTGAACATCATTTCGCTCCAGAGCGACGCCATCGAGATCAGCACGCACATCTGGTCCGATGAGCCGCGGGACTTTTCACCCGGCCCGCATCGTCGGTTCGCGCGATGAGCCGTCCCAGACGATCGCGCCACGCGCATCCTGACGCGTTCCAACTGCCGCTCGCGCTGGAGGCGCGGCCGCAGTGCGCCCAGGAGCTCCTTGTCCGCCTGCAGAAGCTGGGATTGCGCGGCATGACGCACTGCAGGCTCACGGAGAACCGCACCGTGATGGTGAGCTTCAGCGGCAGCGAGCTACGGGTGCATCGGGGCTATCTGGAGGCGCCATCCGAGGTGCTGCTGGCGATCGCCAGATTCGTATCGGGCCGCACGCGCGCGGAGCGACGAGAGGCCCAGCGCATCATCGTGACTTTCCCGATTCGCCAGCGAAAGAGTCCGGGTACGCGCCGACGGGAGCGCCCTCGCTCCGAAGACCGCCCGATCGTGCTCGAACTGCGGCGGCGGCACGGGGAACTCAACCGCCGGCACTTCGGCGGTGCGTTACGCGATATCGAGATTCGCGTTTCTCATCGCATGCGCAGCCGGCTCGGGCAGTATACGGCGCCGTCGTCGGTGGGTGACCCACCGGAGATCGCGCTCAGCGTGGTGCACGTTCGGCGGCACGATCGGGGAGAGGTATTGCATACGCTCCTGCACGAGATGGTGCACCAGTGGCAGGCGGAGCAGGGACATCCGATCGACCACGGGCGCCTCTTTCGCGAGAAGGCAAAGGAAGTGGGGATCGAGCCGGCGGCACGAAGGCGGCTGCCGCGGAGCAACGTCAGGGGGCGGGTGCTCACTCAAATCGAGTTGCTCAGGCGGGCAGCGCTGAAGGGAGGTTGAGCAGAGTGGGAAATGGGAAATGGGAAATGTGAAACGATGAGAACGCGTCCGTCACTCACTTACTTTCGCACTCGAGTTTTCAGTTCCCCGAACCCCAAACCCTTCATTTGCTACGTTGCACCGGGTTCTACCTGCATTCGGGCCGTCGGTAACATGCATTGAGCCCGTGGGCTTTCCCACAATCCCTAACGCATCGAAACGCCGAGGTCGTTATGCATGCGGGCGGAGCCGCGGTGGGCGTTATGGTGACGGCTCTCCTGATCGGAGTGGCTGGATGCGATCGGCCTACCGCGGTTGAACTTGGCGGAATTGCCGAGGGCGGCGAATCGAGTTTCGTCGCCTTCCTTCGTGCCCGTTTCCCATTTCCCATTTCCCGTTTCCCGCTCACGCGTTCGGATTCGCGTCACGCCGGAGCCGCGCGAAGATCATGCGGGGCGGACCGGAGGGACACTTGGCTACAATGGCGTCGCTGTGTGGTCCCGCAGTCGTGAGCCATCAGCCGCCTTCGAAGCTGGCTATTTCACGCACCCTGACCTCGGTGAGCGGTTGATCAGCATCTTCTGGGGGGACAATCCCGCCGGAGCGCGTCTGCTGCAGTTCGTCAATCCCGATCCGCTCACGCCGGATTGGATCGTAACGTCCAGCGGCGCCGAGGGGGGCTTGATCGAGATCGCGAGCGGCCGGGGGACAGTCGCCGCGTCGTGAGCTGAACGCGAGCGCTCGTCGGGCTGCCTGATTCTACGCGCCAGATTGACCTCATCCCTCCCCGTTAGCTGTTCGGCGCGCGTATCTTTCCTCGCGCCATGACCAATGACTTCTTCAACATCGATAGCGTGCTCTCCGAAGAGGAGCGCGCGGTACGCGACAGCGTTCGGCGCTTTGTGGATGAGCGCGTTCTTCCGATAATCGGCGATTGTTACGTGGAGGGGCGCTTTCCGAAGGAACTGATCTCCGAAATGGCCGGGCTGGGCATGTTTGGCGCCAACCTTCCGGAAGAGTACGGCTGTGCGGGGCTGAACAACGTCGCCTACGGCCTGATCATGCAGGAGCTGGAGCGCGGAGATTCCGGTGTGCGCTCCTTCGCTTCGGTGCAGGGTGCTCTCGTAATGTATCCGGTCTTCGCCTTTGGCAGCGAGGAGCAGAAGCAGCGCTATCTGCCCAAGATGGCGTCAGGCGAGATCATCGGATGCTTCGGCCTGACCGAGCCGGATTTCGGTTCAAACCCGTCGGGGATGCTCACCCATGCGCGCGAGCAATCCGATGGAAGCTGGGTGCTCAACGGCTCAAAGATGTGGATCACCAATGGGTCGACAGCGCAGGTGGCGATCGTATGGGCAAAGACGGGCGAGGTTCGCGATGACGCCTCGATTCGTGGCTTCATCGTGCCTACCGACGCCAACGGATTCACCGCCCGCGACCAGAAAGGCAAACTCTCGCTGCGTGCGTCGGATACGAGCGAGCTGGCGTTGTCGGACGTGCATGTGGGAGCGGACGCGCTTCTGCCCGGCTCGGGAGGTCTCAAGAGTCCGCTGATGTGCCTTACGCAGGCTCGTTACGGAATATCGTGGGGCGCGATCGGCGCGGCGATGGCCTGCTTCGAGGAAGCGGTGCGGTACGCGGGGAACCGCGTAATGTTCGACAAGGTCATTGCCGCCTTCCAGCTCCAGCAGGCGCGGCTAGCCGACATGCTCACCGAGATCGTCAAGGCGCAGCTGGTCTCGCTGCACCTCGGCAGGCTCAAGGATGCTGGTACGCTCACGCCGCAACAAGTGTCCCTCGCCAAGCGCAACAATGTAAACATGGCGACCGACATCGCTCGCGAGGCACGCCGTCTGCTAGGTGCCAACGGCATTCTCGCCGAGTACGCATCGATGCGGCACATGGCGAACCTGGAGAGCGTTTACACTTACGAGGGTACGCACGACGTGCACACGCTGATCCTGGGACAGGCGATAACGGGAATTGGGGCCTTCAAGTAAGAGGAGAGTTCAGCGTCGAAGTGCGAAGTGCGAATTGCGAAAACGAGCTCGAAATCAGGTTCCGCGTGCAACCCTCGCACTTCGCACTTCGCACTTCGCACTTCGCACTTAGCATTTCAGCAACGGAGTTCAGACTCACGTGAAGATCGCCGTCTGCATCAAACGCGCGCCCGACATGGAGCAGCGCTTCAAGGTGGCCCCGGGCGGCACGTCCGTCGACGAAGCGGGCCTCAAGTTCGACATGAGCGATTTTGACGGGTATGCCGTCGAGGTGGCGCTGCAGCTGACCGAGAAGGCTGGTGTCGGCGAGGTTGTCGGCATATCGCTCGGACCAGACAACGTTCAGGAGACG
>JBGTNB010000380.1:0-12745 GCA_041743285.1 Gemmatimonadaceae bacterium | reverse complement strand
CGAGCAGCGCGCAGATGGGCGGCGGCAGCCGAAGCGCAGCATTCAGCGCCGCTACCACGGCGGCGTCTGGCGCGTCCGGAAAGACCCAGCGCGGACGCCGTCGTTCGCGTTCCGGGCCGGCGGATGATGGCGAAGCAGTCGGGGCGGTCACGGCAGGAAAGTTATGAGCCGTGCATCACCCGAACAAGCATCATCCCGTTGCGTACAGTAGCACTCCACATCCTTCGCATGGCTCGATCTTGCGGCCGGCGAGTATTTCGTTGCGACGCTGCATCGGCACCGCCGTTCGGCAGTTGCCGCAGGAAAACCCATCGAGGCGAACGAGAACAGACGCATGGCCGCGCGTGCGCAGTCGATCATAGCGAGTGAGCAGAGGGCGCGGAATGCTGCTGGCGCTTTCGCTGCGTCGCTCACGTGCCGTAGTCAGCTCCCCGGCAAGCGCCGCACGATCGGCCTCGAGTACCTCGCGTTCCCCGCGCTGCCGCTCGTCGACGTCGGCGAGCTCCAACTCGTGAAGCTCGGCCGCCTGAGTCAGATCACGGATCCTTGCCTTGAGCGACTGCAGCTGCGACTCGTCCGACGCGACGACGCGCTGCACCTGCTCGAGCTGCGACGTAGCGGCTGCCGCTTCCTTGGGCTTCCGCACCACATCCATCTGCGCGGTAAACCTCCCCTGCAGCTCACGGTGCTCATCGACTGAACGCTGAGCGTCGCGCTCACGCTGCTGTTCGATGGCTATCTGCTCCCGTGATCTGGTCACCGTTTCGGCGAGTGCCGCCCGCGACCGGTTCAGCTCAGTCTCCCGTGCATCCAGCGCACGCGACATGCCGGCCAGCCGGTCGAGCTCCACATCGCACTGCTGTAGCGCCAACAAATTTTCGAGTTCGGAATTCACCGCTCCTCCTGTGCGTGGTTAGGCTTTGGCGCCGCGGCCGGCGCCCGGGTCACTTCCAGAACTGTTGTGGGCACTTGAGTTCCTGCGCCCGCTTGGCGAGCTGGCCTTTCTCGGCGAACAACGCGTCCCCACCTTGGTTCCTTCGGAACATCTCATCGATCTCGGAACTGCGCCGCTTGATCTCGCGGCATTGGATCGCGCGGATTGCGTCGTCAACCGAAGTAAGGGGGGAGTCGTCGGCGAGCAACTCTTCGATCCGCTCCACCGCTGTTTCAGTCTTGACCAGCGTGGAAATATCGACCGGCGTCTCGGAACCGAACTCAACCAGCGCCGCGAAAATCTCTCGATAGCCCGGATCTTGAAAATCCTCGGTTCCAAGCCGCTCCAGCAGGTAGGTCACCTGCGATCTGTCGCGGAGCATCACGCGAACCAGCGCGGCTTCGGCGACAACGCCTCGCGTTATGCGGCTGGGGGGAGGCGGGGGACGGCCGCCACCGGATCGCGGCGCCTCCCTGCGCGGCGGCACCGGCTCAGCTCGCATCGACCGATCCGGCCGATTGGCCTCGGCGGCAAGCAGCTCCTTGCTAACGCCACCAACCTCGGCCGCCCGCGTAAGGTAGAGGTCTTTGGTGAGCGGATCGGCAGTGGCCCGGATGGTGGGAATCAGCCGGTCGAGGGCGCGGCGCTTTCGCTGCAAGTCGGAGAACCAACCTCCGCGCTCGAGCAGCTGGATCTTTCGCTCGAATGCGTCGATGGCGTGAGCCACATGCTCGAGCAGTTGGTCGCCGCCGTTGGCCCGTACGAACGTATCGGGATCTTCACCAGCCGGGAGGGTCACGATCTGCACGGACATTCCATGCCGAAGGAGCTCATCAGCCGCACGGAAGGTGGCGCGCAGCCCGGCAGCATCCGCATCATACAGTAGATAGGCATTCCTCGTGGTACGGCGGAGCAGTGCGCCCTGCCCTTGTGCGAGAGCCGTGCCCAGCGGGGCCACGACCCAGTCCACGCCCGCTTCGGCTATTCGTATTGCGTCGAAAAACCCTTCCACCACCAGTACCCGGTCTTCCTTGCGAATTACGTGACGTGCCGCGTGATAGTTGAAGAGTAGCGACCCTTTGCTGAACACGCGCGTCTCGGGTGAATTGAGATACTTGGGCTCGCCATCGCCTATCACCCGCCCGCCAAAGCCCACATGCCGTCCCGCGCCGTCGAGTATGGGAATCATCAGGCGGCCGCGAAAGCGCGTACGCAGCTCTCCTTCGTCTCGTTGCGCTAGCAGCCCGCCGTCGAGCTGCCTCTTGTCGTCGTAGCCCAGCTTTGACAGATGGTCGCGCATGGCCTTGCGGTCTCTCGGCGCCCAGCCAAGCCCATATCGTTCTACCACCGCCTGGTCCAGGGCGCGGCTCTCCAGGTAGTCACGAGCGACGCGCCCCTCTTGCGGATCGCGCAGGCGATCTCTGAAAAACTCGGCTGCCGCGGCGTTCACCTCCCACAGCGGTTCCCGCTCGTCAGGGCCCTGACGCTGTCCGCGCGTCTCGAGAATCGGTACACCGACTCGCTCGGCGACCAGGCGGATGGCCGAGGGCCAGTCGAGCCCGAGGTGCTTTTGAAAGAAGCGAAATACGTCGCCGCTCTCGTGACAGACAAAGCAATGGTACATGCCGCGCCGCGGCGACACGGAGAAGTTGCGGTTCTTTCCCTGGTGAAATGGGCAAGGCCCGCGGTAGTCGGCGCCCGAGCGCTTGAGATTCACGTGCTCGCCGATGATCTGAACGATGTCGGCACTCTCGCGTACTTGCTCGATGGTCTCGTCGGGTATCATCGGGTCACCCGAACTCGGCGATCGTCACGCCGGTGCCGCCCTCGGTATGCACGCCGAGCCTGAAATGCCTTACGCGTGAATCGCCTCGCAGCATCTCCGCCACTCGCTCTCGGAGCGCGCCGGTTCCCTTCCCGTGGATGATGCGAAGGGAGCGCATGTCGGCACGCACCGCCTCATCCACTGCGTGGACGACGATCGGCTCAATCTCGTCGGCGCGCATGCCACGAAGATCGAGGTCGGTGGGCAGCTTCTCCTCGGGCAGGTCTAGCAACGGCACGGCGCGGGCAAGCTGCTCCTCGCGGCTCCGCCGGCGCGTAAGCGCGCCTCGTGCCACCGTCAGCTTGAGTGCGCCCACGGCGACCGTGGCCTCGTCATCGCGAACGGCGACGACGCGTCCCTCGCGGCCGTCCAGTGTGGCCACCGAAACTATGTCGCCGATCTCGAGTGGCTCGCTGGCTGCGCCCGCTCGCTGCACAAACTCCTTACTGTCGGCAAGTGCATCTACAGCCGCACCCTCCTCGGCAGCTCGCTGTTCGACCCGCCGTCGCGCATCGCGCGCCGCGCTCTCCAGCTGGGCAGTTCCCGCGTCGCGAAGATCGCGGATTACGGAATCGACTTCCCCCCGCGCGCGCATTAGCAGGTCGCGTGCTTCCTGCCGGCCGCGTCGCTCGGCCGAGCGTTCAGCGGAGCGCAGCTCGCGCTCCCGTGCTGCCATGTCCTCCCTGGCGATGTCGATCTGTTCGGCGAAAGCGGAGTATTCGCGCTCCCGTTGGGCAAGGGCCGCCTCCCGGGTCTCCAGGTCGGCGAGCAGCGCGGCCAGATCCCGCTCGCCCTCGGGGAGGCGCGCCTCGGCGCGGTCGAGAACGTCGTCAGGCAGGCGCAAACGGCGGGCGATGCCGAGCCCGTACGACCGTCCCGGGATCCCCTTGATCAGCCGATAGGTAGGCGCAAGTGCCACCTCATCGAACTGAAGCGAGGCGTTGATTATGGATCGATCGTGAGTGGCCAGGAGCTTGAGTGCTCCGAGGTGAGTTGTGGCGACGGTCAGCGTTCCGCGGCGCGTCAGCTCCTCGAGAATCGCGCCCCCCAATGCGGCACCCTCCACCGGGTCGGTGCCCGATCCCAGCTCATCGACGAGCACCAGCGAATTCGTGGTCGCACCGGCCAGTATCTCGCCCAGGTTCTTGAGGTGCGCACTGAATGTGGAGAGGCTCGCCTGAATGCTCTGCTCATCGCCTATGTCGGCAAAGACGTCGTCGTAGACGGCGACGCGGCTGCCGGTGGCGACCGGAACGGGAACCCCGGCCTGGGTGAGAAGGGCGATGAGGCCTATGGCCTTGAGCAGCACCGTCTTGCCCCCGGTATTGGGGCCCGAGAGCAGCAGCGTGTGCTCACCGGGGGCCATCGTCAGGTCGAAGGGCACCACCGGCGCGCCCGCGGCGAGCAGCAGAGGGTGGCGCCCATCGATTATGGCGAATCCCTCGTCAGGCGTGACGAGGGTGACCGAGCCACAGGCGAAATCGGCGGCGAAGCGTGCGCGAGCCGAAAGCGTATCGAGCTCCACGAGCGCATCCAGTGCCGCCACCATCCACGGGTGCAGCGGCCGCAGCGCATCTGTGAGCTCGCCGAGAATGCGCTGCACTTCGCGCCGCTCCTCGGCCTCGAGCTCGCGGATTACGGAATCGACTTCCCCCCGCGCGCGCATGAGCAGGTCGCGTGCTTCCTGCCGGGCGCGCCGCTCGGCAGAGCGCTCAGCCGTGCGCAGCTCGCGCTCCCGTGCTTCCATGTCCTCCCTGGCATTGTCGATCTGTTCGGCGAATGCGGAATAGTCGCGCTCCCGTAGGGCGAGGGCAGCCTCGCGGGTCTCCAGGTCGGCGAGCAGCGCGGCCAGATCACGCTCGCCCTCGGGGAGGCGCGCCTCGGCGCGGTCGAGAACGTCGTCAGGCAGGCGCAAACGGCGGGCGATGCCCAGCCCATACGACCGTCCCGGGATCCCCTTGATCAGTCGATAGGTGGGCGCGAGTGCCACCTCATCGAACTGAAGCGAGGCGTTGATTATCGATCGGTCGTGCGTGGCGAGGAGCTTGAGTGCTCCAAGGTGCGTGGTGGCGACGGTCAGTGTTCCGCGACGTGTCAGCTCCTCCAGAATTGCGCCCCCCAACGCGGCACCCTCCACCGGGTCGGTGCCCGATCCCAGCTCATCGACGAGCACCAGCGAATGCGTGGTCGCACCGGCCAGAATCTCGCCCAGATTTTTGAGGTGCGCGCTGAACGTGGAGAGGCTCGCCTGAATGCTCTGCTCATCGCCTATGTCGGCAAAGACGTCGTCGTAGACGGCGACGCGGCTGCCGGTGGCAACTGGTACGGGAACCCCGGCCTGGGTGAGAAGGGCGATGAGGCCAATGGCCTTGAGCAGCACAGTCTTGCCCCCGGTGTTGGGCCCCGAGAGCAGCAGCGTGTGCTCACCGGGGGCCATCGTCAGGTCGAAAGGCACCACCGGCGCGCCCGCGGCGAGCAGCAGAGGGTGGCGCCCATCGATGATGGCGAATCCCTCGTCAGGCGTTACGAGGGTGACCGTGCCACAGGCGAAATCGGCGGCGAAGCGTGCGCGAGCCGAGAGCGTATCGAGCTCCACGAGCGCATCCAGCGCCGCCACCATCCCCGGGTGTAGCGGTCGCAGCGCATCGGTGAGCTCGCCAAGAATGCGCTGCACTTCGCGACGCTCCTCGGCCTCGAGCTCGCGGATGTGGTTGCCGTAGGCGACCGCGGCGGGCGGCTCGATGAACAGCGTCTGACCGGACGCCGACTCATCGTGCACTATCCCTCCAAGGGCCGCGCGTGCCTCTCGCCTCACGGCGATCACGTAACGCCCATTGCGCACCGTGACCGACATGTCCTGCACCCGCTGGTGCGTCTCCAGCGATCCGAGCGTGCGCTCCAGGCGCTGCACCAGCTCGCTCTGCGCTCCACGCAGCTCGCGGCGAATGCGCCGGAGGGCTGGCGATGCTTCGTCGCGCACGGAACCGTCGGAGTCGATTGCCCGCTCGATCGCCGCTTCGGGGCCCAGCGCGGCAATCAGCCGGTCATGAAGTGCATCGAGCGGCGTGAGATCGGCGTCCTCCCCTCGCGCGCGCCCGAAAGCCTCGCGCGTTTCGCGGCTCGACCGGAGGAGGGTGGCTCCGCCTAACAAATCCAGTCCGCTCCAGGTGCTGCCGGCGGCCCGAAGGCGGCGCAACGGTTCGTCCAGCGCGGGTATCGGCGGCGGCGACCACTCGTGCGACTCGCGCAGCATTCGCACGGTGGCTACCCTCAGCAGTTCGGCGGCGATCCACGCCATGCTGGTTCGCGGCGCGAGGAGGCGCATTCGCTCGGCGCCTGACTGAGAGCTGGTGCGCTCGGCAACGCGCTCCAAAACGCGGTCTACCTCGAGAACCCGCAGGGCGTGCGCGTTCATTCCGTGAACAGCAAAGCCCGAGCAAACGGTGTGTGCCGTTCGATCGGGCCGTGGGGTACTCGACTGCACATTCTCAAGCTTGCTTGTTCAACTCCTCTTTCGCAATTGCGCTGATGCGCGACCCATCGGCGCGTCCCTTCAGCGACGGCATCACCGCAGCCATGATCGCTCCCATCTGTCCAGCCCCGCCAGCGATTGCAGCACGAATTTCTGCCCGGATTTCATCGTCTCCCAGACTAGCGGGAAGGTACGCCTCGAGACGCAGCACTTCCGCGCGCTCACGCTCGGCCAGCTCGGCGCGCCCCCCCTTGTCGAACATCTCGATCGATTCGCGCCGTCGCTTGACCCCCTTGCGCAAGACATCCAGCACTTCGTCATCCGTGGGGTCGCGGCGAAGCTCGATCTTCCTGTTCTTGACGTCGGCCAGGATGGTGCCGAGCAGCAAGGTGAGCGGTTTGTCCTGCGCCTTGCGAGCGGCGTTGAGGTCGGACTGCAGGCGTTCGTGGAGCGTGGGCACTTGGGGGTTAGGGGCTAGGGAGTAGGAATTGGGAATTAGGAATTAGGAATTAGGGAAGGAGGGGCGTCGTTTGCAGTAACTTACCGCAATCCCGCCTCTCGCGTCGCCAGGCCCGCGTCGCTCGTCGCGCGTCGCTCGCCCCCATCCCTCGTCCCGCTTGCCGCTTCCCGCTCCCTCTACCCCGGTGGCCACTTCAGCTTTCGGCCGCCGAGCAGGTGGAGGTGGATGTGGTGGACCGTTTGGCCCGCGTCGGAGTTGGTGTTGAACACGGTGCGGTAGCCGCTCTCGGCGATTCCTTCACTGCGGGCGATCTCGGCGGCGAGCAGGGCCAGGCGGCCGACCAGTGCTGCGTCGGTCGCCGTGTCGAGCGATGCCACGTGCGCGCGCGGAATTATCAGCACGTGGACAGGCGCCTTGGGATCGATGTCGCGGAATGCCAGGCAATGCTCGGTTTCGGCGACGAGCTTGGCTGGGATCTCCTTGCGAACGATCCGGCAGAACAGACAGTCGTCAGGCATGAGGACCCGGAGAGGGGGATCTGAATGAAGATTTGTCATGATTTTCTGGATTCCCGCTTTGGCGGGAATGACGGAGGTCCGATGGCAATGTCTCCTCCGGCAGGGGCATCAGCGCGGCACGGGCCAGGCCGAGGGCAACCGTTCCCGCGGTTTCGAAGCGCAACACTGTCGGTCCCAGCGACGCAGTTTGAAAAGCGGCGCCCTCGAGCTGCTCGAGCTCGGACGGCTCCATCCCGCCCTCCGGCCCGAGTGCAATCGTCACCGGGGCCGCCATTGCCACCGAAGTCATTGGGCGACCCTCCGCATCGAGCGTTATTCGCTTCCCCTCGGGCGCGGCTGCGATGGCGTGAGCGAGCGATGCCTCGGGGTGCAGCTCCGGGAGCCAGGCTCCCCCGCTCTGCTTTAGAGCGGCAATCATGCGCGCGCGAACCTTTCCTTGAAATAGCATCCCTTCGCCGCGAGGCGACACGCTGCGCGAACGGTGCCAGACTACCGGACGCCAACTCGTCACTCCCAGCTCGGCAGCCTTTTCGGCGAGCCAGAGCATTCGGTCGCGGTCGGCGACGGGGAGCAGCAGGTGCACGGGCGGCAGCGGCGCCACGGTGCGTACCTCGCCGATCTCGACCGTTCCCTGACGCCGGGAAAACCTTACAAGCGTGCCCTCGGCTTCGGTCCCGGCACCATCCACTACTCGAACATCGCTTCCCACACCAAGGCGCCTGACGTGCGCGTGCTTGCACTCGTCTTCCGCAAGCATCAGCGGACGCCCCGGCTCGGGGCGCTCCGATGCCCAGAGCGTAACTAGGCCGGCGCGACGATCTCGCTCCACCAGTCCCCCTCGACGTCTTCCTCCAGGCACTGCCACCCGGTCTCACCTAGCGTGGAAAGCACGTCATCGCGCTCGCTGCACAGAATTCCACTGAGAATGGCCACACCGTCCGGCGTCAGCGCCTGGCGCATCACCGGTGCGAGCCTCACCAAGACCGACGAGATGATGTTGGCGACTATGATCCGCACCGGTGCCACGACCGGCAGCAGCGCAAAGGCATCGCCTTGCAGCACCGCCACCCGGTCGCCGACCCCATTGCGCACCGTGTTCTCCTCGGCGTTGGGAATTGCGTCCTCGTCCAATTCGATGGCAAATGCACGCCGAGCGCCGAGCTTTATGGCGCAGATGGCGAGCACCGCGCTTCCGGCACCGAGATCGGCTACCGCATCGCCGGGCCGCACCGCGCGCTGCAAAAGCCTGACGACAGCTCGCGTCGTCTCATGCTCGCCGGTGCCGAACGCCATTGCCGGTTCGATCACCACCACGTTGCCGCCTTCCACCGCCGCTTCATCGGCGAGCCATGGGGGCGCGATGGTGATCGCGCCGAGTCGTTGGATACCGACCCGCGTGGGCCATCGCGTGCTCCAGTCGACGATTCCCAGCTCTTCGATCTCGATACTTGTCGATGGGAGGGCGGCCACGGCCGAGTACAGCGCGGCAAGATCGGTTCCGCCCGGGACGTGGGTGATGAGCAGCTGGCCCTGCTCCTCCACCCCTCCGGCTCCGGTGGCGATCAGTGCGGCGATCATCGCCTCCCGACTCGCTTCATCGCCGGCACGGACGCGAATGGTCTGCCAGTGAACCAGTGATGATGTCACGGCTGGGGTGAGGAGTGTGGGCTGGGGTACAGCCACCAGTCAGTGACATCAAGACGGGAAACGGGAAACGGGAAATAGGAAATGTGAGAACGTTCGTCACCATTGCGAACGCGGGGTCCAGGCCACGATCGTGCCTGGGTTTCGCGCGGTGACGAACCGTTATCCATCTCCCGTTTCCCGTTTCCCATTTCCCGTTTCCCGCTGTTCCCATTCTGTTACGACTCACGCGCCCAATGCTTCCTTGATCTTGGACCAGAATCCGCGCGGCTGCTCTTGTGGAGGCTCTCCCTGAATCTTGGAGAGATCGCGTATCAGCCTCAGCTCTTCCTCGCCAGGCGACTGCGGCGTCCACAGCCTGACTGTGACGTGCATGTCGCCCACGCCACGGGCGTTTACCCGGGGGAGCCCGCGGCCGCGCAGCAGGAACACCTGTCCGCTCTGCGTTCCGGCGGGAATTCTTACCGATACGTGCTGCCCGGTAGGCGTCGGCACTTCGACATCCCCGCCTAACACCAACTGCGCGTAGCTCACCAGCGACGTGGTGTACAGCTCCTCTCCGTCGCGATCGAAGCGATCGTCATCGGCCACCTCGAATACGACGAGGATGTCACCGCGGGGGCCACCCTGCGGGCCAACGCTTCCCATGCCGCGCAGCGTCATGTACTGACCGGTCGCGACACCTGGCGGCACGGTCACCGGAAAGGTCTTCTCACCGCGCAGCCGACCTTCCCCGCGGCACTTGCGGCAGGGATTTTCCACAACCTTGCCCTGTCCGGCACAGGTGGGGCACGGAGCGACGCTGATGAACTGCCCGAAGAACGAACGCTGTGCGCGGCGGACTTCGCCCGAGCCGCGACAGGTACCGCAGGTGGCCGTGCTCGAGCCAGGCTCCACGCCGCTCGCCTCACAGCGGTCGCATGGCTCCAGCTGTTTGACCGTTATTGTTTTCTCCACTCCGGTCGCCACTTCAGCAAGCGTGAGCGGGACGGTCATTTTGATGTCGGCGCCGGTGCGCGGGCCGCCGCGCGAGCCCCGTCCGCCGAACAGATCGTCGATGCCCCCAAAGCCGCCGAAGTCGCGCATGAAAATGCTGAGCGCCTCGGACAGATCCACGTGATGGAACCCTCCGCCACCGCCGCCCCGCCGCAAGCCGGCCTCGCCGTAGCGGTCGTATACGGCGCGCTTCTGCGGGTCGCGCAGCACGTCGTACGCTTCGGTCACGATCTTGAACTTCTCTTCGGCTTCGGTGGAGCCGCCATTGCGGTCCGGATGATACCGCATGGCGAGCTTGCGATACGCCTGCTTGATCTGCTCCTCGCCGGCATCCTTGGGGATCTCGAGCGTCGCGTAAAAATCGGTCATTTAGTCGCGGGCCTTTTGTCAGGCAATGAGGTCGGTAATGAGGCGCGATGTGTGCGTTACGAGTGAAACCACCTTCTCGTATGGCATGCGCGTTGGGCCGATGACGCCGATTATTCCGACGAGCCCATTGAGCTGGTACTCGGCGGTGACAACCGTCAGGCGCTGCAGCGTAGGCTCATCGTGCTCGGCGCCGATGGTAATCGTTATTCCGGCATTTGTCAGGCGCCGGCGGAGCACCTCGCCGAGCGCGCGGGGCTGGTCGGTGAGCGCCAGCAGCGCACGCAGGCTTGCCCCGGTCGAGAATTCCGGCTGTTCGGCCAGCACGCTCGCCTGCCCCAGCATCACATCGGCGCCGACCGTCGACGGCACGTCGAACAGCTGGTCGCCGCCCTGAATGAAGATATTCAACAACTCCTGCGCGTCGCCCGGCGCATCAGCATCACGCAGCCGGTCGGGGAGCGTAGTGCGCACATCGCGCAGACGCAGCCCGGCCAGCCGTTCGTTGAGAACTAACGCCACCTTGGCCAATGCGGTTTCCGCCACCTGCACCGGCGCTTCGACGAACAGTGTGTGCGCCGCGCCGCCCTTTAGATGCAGCACCAGGAGCAACCGCTCCGCCGACAGCCGGATTAGCTCCAGCCGCTCCAGCACCAGGTCGTCGATGCGCGGCCCGAGCGCTACACCCAGCTCGTGGGTGAGCACGCCAAGAGTCTGCGCGGCACGCCGAAGAATCGTTTCGAAGGCGGTGCCGTCGACCGACAGCTCGGTCCGCAACTGGCTGCGTGTACGCTCATCCATGGGCGCTACGCGCATGAGCTGGTCGACATAGACCCGATAGGCCATGTCGGTCGGCACGCGCCCGGCGGACGTGTGAGGGTGCGAGAGGTACCCCTTGTCCTCGAGGTCGCTCATCGTGTTCCGAATCGTGGCCGGCGAAACGCCAAGGCCAAACCGCCGCGATAGCGTGCGAGATCCGGCGGGCTCCGCCGTCTCCACGTACGCCTGAATCACTGCTTCTAGAACACGCCTTTCACGTTCGGTGAGCTGTTCTGCCATAAGTTCAAAGCTAGGAACGACTTGCGACTGGTGTCAAGGCAGCGGCCAATGCATCGAGCCGCAGCCATCCGAGCGGGGTGAGTCGTAGCCGGCCATTATCGATGCTGGCCCACCCTTCTCCTACCCATCTCTGCGCAAGTTGCAGGCTGCCCGGCGGCAGCTCCAATCCGTGCGTGGTGCGCAGCCCGAGATACGTTCGCTCCGCTTCGGACTGCTCTTCGCTGAGGACTTCCCGCTCGGCGACAGGGTCACCTGCCAGATCCACAGTTCGCTGCCACTCAGCGTACGCCGCGACGTTCCACCAGCGAGTAGCGCCGTCGAACGAATGCGCGCTAGGCCCAACACCGAGATATGGGACACGAGCCCAGTAGGCGCTGTTGTGCCGCGAGCGCTCGCCCGGCCGCGCATAATTGGAAACTTCGTAGTGCTCATACCCCGCCGCCGCCAGACGGTTGTGGGCGACGAGAAATTCCTCCTCGAACGACTCCTCAGGTGCCTCGCGAGCTTCCCCGCGCGCCCGCCAACGCGCGAGCGGCGTCCCCGGCTCCACACTAAGCCCGTAGAGCGACAGGTGTTGCGGATCAAGTGACAGCGCGGAGTCGAGGTCGCGCCGCCAATCACGCTGCAGCTCGGCTGGAACCGAAAAGATCAGATCGATCGAAAGGTTCGTAATCCCCCCCTCTCTCGCGGTGCGCACGGCGCACTCGATTGCGTCCACATCGTGGCTGCGGTGCATCCAGTGGAGCACCCTTTGATCGAACGACTGGGCGCCGATTGAGAGGCGGTTGATCCCGGCGGCGCGCCACGCAGCAATGCGGCGCTCGGTGACGTCCTCCGGATTGGCTTCCATGGTTACTTCGGCCCCCGGCGTCAGCTCCACTCGCTGGCGCAGCACGTCGAGCAGTCGCGCAATTCCATCGGCGCCGAGCCGCGACGGGGTGCCGCCGCCAAGGTACAGTGTATCAAGCTCGGGAGCCGCACCGGGTATCCGCAACGCCAGCTCGCCGGCGATTCCCCTAACGAAATCGTCGACCGGCACGAAGCGGCGAACTGCGATGGCAAAGTCGCAGTAGGCGCACCGACGAGTGCAGAAGGGGACGTGCAGGTAGAGGTGGCGGAATTGCATCGGTGAAATGCGAGGTTCCTTGGGAAAAGCGGGAAATGGGAAAAGGGAAACGGGAAACGGGAAGGTACGGCTAAGAATGGCCGGGAAAGGGGAAACGGGAAATGGGAAACGCTCGACCCTCGACCCCCGACCTTCCCGTTTCCCGTTTCCCGTTTCCCGTTTCCCGCTTTATAAACGCCGTATCTCTCCGGTCGGGGCGCATTCGACTGCTCCGGCCATTTCAAGCGATGTAAGCGCCGCCAGGCAGTCCCGCACGGGCAGGTCGCAGGCGGCGGCGAGGGCGTCCATGTCGGCGGCTCCGCGGCCCAGCACCTTCCAGATCTCGCGCTCGGCGCGGGTGGCGCG
>JBGTNB010000379.1:0-7869 GCA_041743285.1 Gemmatimonadaceae bacterium | reverse complement strand
CTCCCGGCCTTGCACTACTATGATGAGTAAGCCTCCCGCCCTCGATCCCGAAGCGATGCACGCAGCCGTGCCACCGCCGTATGATCCGAACTTCCGAACAGCCGTCTATGGAACGGTTTTCGGCGAGCGAATGGATGTAGTCCACCGCCTGCACGCCGGCGACCGTCTCATACTCGTGCCCGATCCGCCAGGCACCGACAATCCCTTCGTGTGGGTCCATGCCTCGGGCGGCGACGTCGTCGGTCACCTGCCCGGCACGATCTCGCGCTGGCTGGCGCCCTGGATGTTCCGCGGCGGCCGCGCTCGCGCCGAGGTAAAGCGCATTGAAGGCGACGAGGTAGCGAGCTGGAGACGGCTGATTATCGAGGTGGATTGTTATGGGGAGCTGGGGAATAGGAATTAGGAATTAGGAAATAGGAAATAGGAAATAGGAAATAGGAAATAGGAATTAGGAAATAGGAAATAGGAATTAGGGAAGGTATGTGAAGGGGCGCTGGCGCGCCCCTTCACTCATAATTGCGCGCCCCTTCACTCATGATGCGCGGCGCCGTAGCGCCGCGCGTACCGCCCCTAATTCCTAGTTCCTAATTCCTATTTCCTTTTCCTATTTCCTATCTCACCATTCCGGCTTTCCGACCAGCCTTCCCAAACGCCTCGACCGCGAAATCGAGCTGCTCCTTCGTGTGTGCTGCCGAGAGTTGGCAGCGGATGCGCGCCTGGCCGTGGGGGACCACCGGAAAGCCGAAGCCGGTTGCGAAGACTCCCTCATCCAGGAGCAGATCGCTCATCCTGATCGCGAGCGCTGTTTCGCCGACGATGATCGGCACGATCGGCGTCTCGCCAGGCAGCGGCGAGAAGCCGGCCTCGGTGATCTGCTCCCGGAAATAGCGCGTATTCTCGCGCAGTCGCGCCAGACGCTCCGGGTGCTGCTCGATGAACCTGACCGCCTGCATCGCGCTTCCCGCAACCGTGGGTGGCAGCGCGTTGCTGAACAGCTGCGGCCGCGACCGCTGGGTGAGATAATCGGTCAGCGCGGCGCTGCCGGCGGTGAATCCACCGGCGGCGCCACCTAACGCCTTGCCCAGCGTCGACGTGATGATGTCCACGTCGCCCAGCACGCCGAGGTGTTCCGGCGTACCCCTGCCCGTTAGGCCGAGCACGCCGGTGCCGTGCGAATCGTCGACCACCACGATGGCGTCATGGTCGCGGGCGATCTGCAGTATCTCCGGCAGCCTGGCGATCGCTCCTTCCATCGAGAACACGCCGTCGGTCCAGATCAGCTTTCGCCGCGCGCCGGCGTTGGCCCGCAGCTTTTCCACCAGATCGTCCATGTCGGAGTGCTTGTAGACCGCCGACGTGCACTTGGTGATCGCCTTGGCCAGCCGGATGGAGTCTATGATCGACGCATGGTTGAGTGCGTCGGAAATGACGAAGTCGCCCTCCTCCAGGATCGTTCCGGTAAGTCCCTCGTTCGCGTTCCAGCAAGACACGTAGCTGAGCGAGCTCTCGGTGCCGACAAACCGCGCCAATGCCTCCTCGAGTTCGCGGTGGATCGTGAACGTACCGCATATGAACCGCACGCTCCCCGTTCCGGCGCCGAACCTGTCTAATGCCTGTCGCCCTGCCTCCACCACACTCGGCTCATCGCACAGGCCCAGGTAATTGTTGGACGACAGGATCAGCACTTCGCCGCGACCTTCCATCTCGACCATCGCCGACTGTTCCGACGCGAGATAGTTGAGACGCTTGTACACGCCGTCGGCCTTGAGCTGGTCGAGCGTGCTGATCAGGGCGGAGTTGAAGGCTGAGTTGGGCATGGGAACAGAGAAGAGAGAAGCGAGCTGCGAGAGCGCGCAGGAGGGGCGAAGTGCGAAGTGCGAAGGGCGAAAGCGAAATGCGAAGTGCGGAAGGCGGAGTGCGAAGGCGGGCGAACGAAGTTGCGATACGCTCAATCAAGCAGCTTTTCGCAACTCGCAATTCGCAATTCTCTTTCAGGGAAGTTCTCGCATCTCGCATCTCTCATCTCTTCCAGATCTCAACTCACCTCGAATACCACCTTTCCCGCCTCCCCGCTCTTGATCGCCTGGATGGCATCCTCGTAGGCCTCGAGCGGATAGCGGTGCGTGATCACCGGACTCGGGTCGAACTCGCCGGAGCGGAGAAAGCGCGTCATCTGGTGCCAGGTGTCGTACATGCGCCGTCCTACCACACCGTAGATGGTGATTCCCTTGAAGATCACCTCGGTTGCGAAGTTCACATCCATTGGCTTGGCAGGAATGCCGAGCATTTGGACGCGGCCGCCCACGCGAACCATCGCGAACGCCTGATGAATCGCCGACGGGACGCCGCTCATTTCGAGAACTACATCCACACCCAACCCGCCAGTCGCCCGCTTCACCGCCTCATCCACGTCGTTAGGCGTGACCGTGTCGTGCGCGCCCATCCGTCTGGCAAGGGACAGGCGTTTTGGATTCACGTCGCTGGCCACGATGTGCGCCGCACCGGCTGCTGCGCAGATGCCCACCGCGAACAGCCCGATCGGGCCGCATCCCGTAATTAGAACCGTCGCGCCGGGAATCTCTGCCGTCAGCGCCGTGTGAAAGGCGTTTCCCATCGGATCGTGGATCCCGCCTATCTCGAAACTCGTGTTGTCATCGAGATGCCACACATTCGTCGCCGGCATGGCGATGAAGTCGGCGAAGCATCCGTCGCGGTCTACGCCAATGATCTTGGTATAGGGACATACGTGCGCGTTCCCCGTGCGGCATAGCAGGCAACGTCCGTCGACAATGTGCCCCTCGGCCGTTACGCGATCGCCATCCTGAACATCCGTCACCAGCGCCCCCACCTTCACGACTTCGCCTGCAAACTCGTGCCCCACGACAAATGGTGGTACGCAGCGTCCGCGCGCCCAGTCGTCCCATTCATATATGTGAACGTCGGTTCCGCAAACCCCGGCGCGGCGCACCCGAATCAGCACTTCATCATCGCGTATTGCCGGCTCGGGAACATCGGTGAGCGCAAAGCCGGGTCCCGCGGATTGCTTGACGAGTGCGCGCAAGTGGGGTGGACTTGGGTTGAGAGCGTGGAATGCCGCGGGGAAAGGTAGCGATTACAGGACTCGGGACCCAGGAACAAGGAATTAGGAATTGGGACCTAGGAATTAGGAATTGGGAAATAGGAATTAGGAATTGGGAATTAGGAATTAGGGTCGGAAGGCGAGCCGCTGCGCGGCTCGCACGGTCTTATGCATCGGAGGCGCCGATAGCCTCCCAGTCCCGTAGAAAATGCCGAGGCGCCCGCAGGGCGTCTCGGCACACCTCCCCTAATTCCTATTTCCCATTTCCTATTTCCTTTTCCCATTTCCCTCAACCACTCCCTCCACCCTCACCGCGCACACCTTGTATTCCGGAATCCCCGCATAAGGATCGAGCACGGGGTTCGTCAACAGGTTGGCGCACGCTTCCCGGTAATGCATGGGCACGAAAATCTGTCCGCGCGCCACCCGTGGCGACAGACGCACGGCGATCTCGATGCTTCCCCGCCGGGAAGTGATCCGCACCGGGTCCCCATCGCCAACGCCAAGCTCCGCCGCGTCGGGTGGAGAAAGCTCCACCGTCGGCGTAGGCTCGCGGGAATCGAGCCCCGATGACCGCCGCGTCATCGTTCCGGTGTGCCAATGGTAAAGCTGGCGGCCCGTGTTCATCACGAACGGAAACCCATCGTCAGGCAGTTCGGCCGGCGGGGCGTATTCCACCGGTACGAGAGTGGCTCGGCCGTCGGTGGTCGGGAACCGATCGTCGAACAGAAATGCCGTTCCCGGGTGCTGGTGATCGTGCACCGGATACTGGAGCCCCGCGCCAACCAGGCGCTCGTGGGTGACGCCTCGCCAGGACGGCGTGACGCGGGCAATCTCCACCATCACGTCAGCGGCATTCTCAAAAGGCGTATAGACGCCGAGTCTCCGCGAAAGATCGAGCAGAATCTCCAGATCCTCTCGCGCTTCGCCAGGCGGCTCGATCCCCTTTCGGGAGAGCTGGATCCGCCGCTCCGTGTTGACGAAGGTGCCGTCCTTTTCCGCAAACGAGGCGCCGGGGAGCACCACGTCGGCATAACGAGCAGTTTCGGTGAGGAAGAGGTCCTGCACTGCCAGGAACTCCAATCCGCGAAACCAGGTTTCAGCGTGCGAAACGTCGGGATCGGAGATGATCGGATTTTCCCCCATGATGTACATGCCGCGGACCGGACTCTCCGGTTGCACTATCTGCGTCACCTTTAGCCCCGCTTCGAGCGACAGTTGGTCGTCGGGCACGCGCCACGTTTCCGCGAACATTCGCCGCACCGCGGAATCCGTCACCGGCTGGTAGTCGGTGTAAACCATCGGGATGGCGCCGACGTCGCTCGCACCCTGCACGTTGTTCTGGCCGCGAATGGGAAGCATTGCCGCCCCCCAGCGGCCGATCATTCCGCACGACAGAAGCAGGTTGAGCAGCGCGGTGACGATGTCGGTGCCGGTTCGATGCTGCGTAAGGCCCATTGCCCACAGCGTCGCCGAGCGCGGGCCCCTGGCATATATCTCGGATGCGCGCCTGATCAGATCCGCAGGGACTCCGGTGATTCGTGCCGCGACCTCTGGCGTGTACGGTGCAACTGCCTCCCGCAGCGCATCGAAGCCGTGCGCGCGCGCCGCGATGAATCCGCGATCTTCCAGTCCGCTGGCAATCACGTGCTGGAGCATTGAGTTCAGCAGCGCGACGTCGGTTCCGGGCATCAGCTGCAGGTGGATGTCGGCGCGCGCGGCCAGCTCGATTCTGCGCGGGTCGGCGACGATCAGCTTTGCGCCGCGGCGTTGCGCGCGCTTGAGCGCTGCTCCAAACACCGGGTGATTTTCAGTCGTATTCGCACCGAGCAGAAAGATCACGTCGCTCTCGTGCTCCACCTCCCGCATCGAGCCCGATGCGGCACTCGTGTTCATCGCCCGCTGCATGGCGCTCACACTTGATGAATGGCAGAGCCGGGTGCAGTGATCGACGTTGTTGGTGCCGATGCCAGCGCGAAAAATCCGCTGCAACAGATAGTTCTCTTCATTGCTGCACTTTGCCGACGCGAACGTGGCCAGACTATTCGGTCCACGCGTGTCGCGCAGGAGCTGAAGCTGTTGGTCGGTGAGCTCCATCGCCTCTTCCCACGTGGCCTCCCGAAAGGGCGCGTACCAGTCCGGTGGCGTGGCAACGCGATCGCGCGGATCGGCAAGTGGGCCGTCGAGGGTGGGCAGGCGCTGCAGCGGGTTGATTCGCGGGCGTCCTTTCTTCGTATTCCCCTCGGCCACGATCTGGCCCCACGGTCCCCCACGCCGTCCCCACGCTCGCAACTGCTCCTCGTCAGGCGCCCACACCCATTTCCCATCGCGCTTCTCCCACCCCCGCCGGATCAACGGTTTCGTCAGGCGGTCGCGGTGAAGGACGAAATCGAAGCCGAACCGGCCCTTGACGCAGGTCGATCCCTCGTTGGGCGTGTCTTCTTCGATCCATGGGCTCGTCACGCGAGCTACGTCGTTGCCGCGCACTTCCAGATCGATCTGGCACCCCACGCCACAGTAGGGGCACACGCTGCGCACCTTTTCCGGCGGCTTATCCATCACGTCCGAAGCCATCTTGAACAGCGGGAGCACCTCGTGAATGGCGCCGGTGGGGCACACACGCACGCACTCGCCGCACCAGGTGCATCCGGCATGCTCCGGATTGCCATCGGCGCCGACAATTATCTCCGCGTGCTCCCCGCGTAGACCTACATCGAGCACGCCGACTACCTGGATATCCTCACAAGCCCGCACGCAACGCGTGCAGAGAATGCAGGTCGACATGTCGTGCTGGATCATCGGATCCCCTGCGCGGTCATCGCCTGTACGCAACGGAAGTCCGGAAGGACGAACTGTCGGAACCTGGTAGCGGCGCACAATCCGCTCGAACTCGTTTCGCGCGGATCCCTCGGGGATTTCGTGTGCCGGATAGCGCGCGAGAAGCATTTCAAGCACCGCGCGCCGGTTCTTTACCGCCGCCGCGGATTCCGTCGTTACCTCCATGCCATCCGCAACCTGCAGCGCGCACGCGGGAGCGAGCTTCGGATTCCCTTCCACCGAGACGAGGCAGATCCGGCAATTCCCCACGATCGGCAGCTTTGGATACCAGCAAAACGTTGGAACGTCGATTCCAACGGAACGCGCAGCGTCGAGAATCGTGCGCCCTTCCGGAACTGACACGCTTTGTCCGTCGATAGTCAGCGTCGGCATTCAGAGACAACGAAGGTGGATTCCATTCGCGAGCGATCGTGCTCCATCATATTACCGCGCGAAACGTGGTCGCGCAGGCCCGTTCAGGCCAACCGCTCTTCGATCCACTGAGCTGCGGCATAGCCGCTGGCAACGGCGCCTTCGAGAAGTGGCATTGTCAGGTAGTCGCCCGCCAGTGCGATCGGGGGGCCAATGTCCCGCGCCAGCGCGCGGCCTCTGGCACGATCGGCGGCGAAGCCAGGACTGGGAACCGGCGTGCCAGCATCGTGCCGGTAGACGCGTACATGGCCAATCTGCCCACGCGCCGCCGGAAGCAGCATCTCGATAGCCGGAACCATCTCCGCGGCCATATCCGATGCCGATTGGCTCGCCAGCCGGTCGGCCGCGTCAGGCGTTGGCCAGGCCAGCACTACGTCCCCTTCCGGCTGGCCGGACGGATCGGCTTTGGCGCCGTGGATGGCCAGCGCGCTCACCGGTACCCGTCCGTCGTTATGCGGCAGCACACCGAACGCCTCGCGCGGCAGGCGGCTATTGGTCGTTGCCGCCACGGTGAAAGTGGCGCGGTAGCGTACCGAACGCAGCCAGTTGGTGAGGGCTACGGAATCGCCGAGCATGGGAACGAGCAATTGGGCTGCCGCGGGCGCATCGGTTGCCAGCACCGCGGCATCACCCTCCCAGCTGTCTCCCTCGCTTGTTCGAGCCACCACTCGATCGGTGGTGTATTCAAGAGCCTCGACACGGGCCGCGCACTTCACCTGAACACCATGCAGCGTCCGCTCGAGCAAGGCAGACCAGCCCGCGCCGGGCGCCAGCACTTCGCCATCGCTACCATATCGCCCGAGCGTGAGGTAAAAGGCGAGGCTCACTTCGTTCGCGCGCGCGCCACAGAAAGCCGCCGCGACCGGTTCTACCAGCGCGGCGGACGCATCCGCGCTCACCACGCGACGCATGAAGTCACCGGCTGCTGTTTCATCCAGCGAGCGCGGAATGGAACCACCATCCACGCGTAAGGCGTCGCGATGTCTGGCGAGCAGCGGAACCAGGTGGATGCCGAGCCGAACCTTGTCCGCCCCGCTGATCGCGCCGAACGCCAGCAGACTGCGCAGCGAACCGAAATTGATCGGGTATGCCTTTCCGTCGCGAAGAAAAACGTCGCGTCCCGGCATTGGGCGCAGGCCGGAAGAGTGCGCTCCGTCACCATTGCGAAGCATGGCGAGCGTCCTCACGTATGATGTGGCGATCAACTGCGCTCCGATGTCGATCGTCCAACCATGGAGGTAATCGCTGCGCGCGCGACCGCCGAGTGAGGTTCGATCGTCGAACAACGTGACCTGCGCACCACGCGCGTGCAGACGTGTTGCAGCGGTGATTCCGGCAAATCCGCCGCCGATGATGAGCACATGCTTGCCGCGCATCATCACACAATGCTCCGGCGCGCGTTGAGGCGCGAGTGCGACATGCTATTGCGAGAGTACATCACCATTCCTATATTCGCGCACAGTACACATCGATGTGAGAGCGAGGGTTGAGTGAATCAAACACGACGCAACTTCCTCATCAGTTCATCCGCATCATTGACG
>JBGTNB010000378.1:0-5199 GCA_041743285.1 Gemmatimonadaceae bacterium | reverse complement strand
GGCGCACCGACGGGCGTAAATGGCGCGGCTCAGCAGGCGCGCCTCTGAAATCTGCACCATCGCGCGCGCTTCTCAAGCCATGCGAGTAAGCTCGTCCCTCGCGTCAGGCCCATTCGCGCGCTCGCTCTCCTGCACCCACTTGAAGAAAATCGTCGTCATCGCCACCAGCGTGATCGCCACTCCTCCCACGCTCATGAGGAGTCCGGCCATCTGATGATCCGCTACCGAATCGAGCCCATTCACCCGCGGCGCCAGTTCATAAGTTGCGAACAGCGGATGCTCGTTGAACACCAATACAGCCACCAGCACGATCGTTACCGGGCTGAACATGATGCCCAGGATTACGTAGCCCATCCGAAGCGGATGGCCAAAATTGGGCCGCGCTGGTACTGGTGCGACGAGTGGCCACCAGAACAACGCACCAGATAGGAGCCATGCCATGTCGATCGCGAACGAGCCTAGCTGCGTGGCCATGAGGAGATCGGCAACGGCCGGCAAGTGTGTGAGAACGATCACTACGTTGAGCGCGATCAGGCCCGTCAGCGGCGTCGTGATCGCCGAAAGCCAGGCCGGCAGGCCGCGGTCACGCAGGCTCTCCCAAACTTCAGGGTGCACGCCAAGGAGAATGAGCGGCGGCGCGACCAGCGCGATGAGCAGAAACTGAAGCATGTGCATGCTGGCCAGGTACCCGCCGCCCAAAGCGCCCACGGGCCAGTCCAGTGCGATCCAGAGCGCAAGTATTCCCTGCCCCATGAGTGAGACGCGCCAGGGCTGGGGCCGCGCAAGTGAGCGCCGATGAAGCGACCAAAGTGCCAGGGTGACGGCGGCGATGAACAGCCAGACCCCAGGATACGCACGCCAACTCCAAGCCCACGCCACTCCCTGCGCTGAGCACCACCACTGCATCTAGCGCTCCTCCGGGTCGCGTGCGTTCGCACCCGCCGACGCGGCGACGAGCTTGGTGAGATCGTGCGCAAACTCTGCCTGACGAGTGCCAAACGGGTAGGCGTAGCGCGCGCGCCCATCGGCAAATACCGCGAGCACCTGTCCGGCGTGGCCCACCTGGTAGTCACCGGGGTGGGCGCCAGGAAGCCGCATCGCCTCGGGAAGGCCGAGCCCACGCTGCGCGCTGTCGATAGAGGCATTCGTGCCGCGCAGGCCGACGAAGGAGGAGTCGATTGAGCCGAGCCAACTGCGCAGCCGGACCGGGGTATCGCGCTCAGGATCGGTGGTCACGAACACCACGCGAATTCCGTCCCGCTCCGCCCAGGAGAGGGTGCGCATGGCGGCGGCGATGTTGGTCATGTGCACTGGACACACGTCCGGACAGTGCGTGTAGCCGAAAAAAAGAAGCGTCAGCTTTCCCCTCGTAAGCTTTGCCAGATCGATCGCGTTGCCGTCGAGATCGGCGAGCGAGACGGAGGGTATGACGAGCGCCGAATCCAGTGCGCGGCCGTAAAGCCCGGTTTCGGCTACGCGACGTGCGCTCTCATCGCGCGCGGAGGCGGATCCCTGCGTGCATGCAGCGGCGACCAGAAGCGCGGCACCGAGTCTGAGAAAACGAAGTGACGACACGGTGCGAAATGTAGCGGCGCGCACACGTGGGGGCGCGTGGCCATAGTACCCGGGACGAGACTCGAACTCGTAAGGCCCGAAGGCCGGCGGATTTTGAGTCCGCTGCGTCTACCGATTCCGCCACCCGGGCGTGGGGACGTTCAGAAACATCGCCGGGACGGAAGGATGGGGCAACTGCGGAATCGGGAATCGGGAATTGGGAATCGGGAGGTCTTTCCCGCCGGGCCGTTTCCCGTTTCCCATTTCCCATTTCCCGCTTCTTACTTCCCGATTCCCGATTCCCGATTCCCGACGGTCATGGCCGCCGCGCTCCCGGCTGCCGTCCCGCGCCGGGCCGGCGCATCTCTTCCAGCGTGCGGTGGAGCTGCTCCTGTATCGCCATGTACTTCGCCCGCTGAACGGGTGTCAGGAATTTGGCGAGCTCCCCCTGCTCCTCCTCGAGAAGGCGAAGCCGATGCTGCTGCACCTCGATCGCCTGATCGAGCAGCCGCGACACACGCTCCTGATTCGCCTGTTCCTCGCGCATCACCTCTTCGCGGAGGCCGATCCGGACGTCCCGCTCCTGCTCGACGAGCATGCGGCGCCGCTCCTCGAACTGGCTGTTCACCGCTCTGACCTGCTCGAGTTGCGCGTCGGAGAGGCCGACCCGCTCCTTGAGCGTGCGGGCCAGCCGCTGCCGGATCTGCTGCTCCAACTGGGCGCGCCGGGCATTGTCAGGCGGAGTGCGTTGGGCGCCGGCCGATGCTGAAGAGGCGGCAAGCCCCGCCACGAGCGCCGTGATCAAAGCGAAAGTTCGGTAGGGCATCATTGTACGGCTACGTTGGTGAAGATTGCCGGCGCCGTCGACGTCTGCGGCAGCGCCTCCATGGCGTCCAATCGAACCAGCAACGCCTCGAGTTGCTCCTCTTCCAGACCGGACAGCCCGCCAGCGACAGAAAGTTCGGCGTTGGCAGCCCGGATGTCCGCTACGGCAGCGGGATCGCCCTCGCCCCGGATGAGCAGTGCGCCAAAGATGAAACTCGCGGCGATCGCCAGGCCCCCGATCACGGCGCGCCATGACTTGCCGCGCGTCACGGAGCCCTCGCGGGCCGATGTGCGTTCGATGACTCTCGCAGCCACTCGCCTCACATCAATTGCCGGCTCCGGCGAAAGCACGACGCGGAGCCGCTCAAGCAGATCGGCTTCGTCCCGGCAGGCGGCACAAGTCGTTAGGTGCTCCGAGACGTCGGCGGATGCATCATGCTCGAGCGAGCCATTTACCCAGTCCGGTAGCAGGTCGCGAATGTCAGATCTCGGGCAGTCAGTCATCGATTCGATCCTTGATCGCTCGCATTGCGTTGAAGTAATGCACCCGGGCGGCGCCTTCGGTGCTGCCCAGCACGTCCGCAATCTCGCGGTACGAAAGGCCCTGCGTCACACGCAGGGTGAACACATCACGCTGCAGCGGTGTCAGGCCTTTGACCGCATTTCGCAATCGATCCGCAGTTTCGTCCGCAACCAGCTGATCGAGCGCATCGTGCCCGGTCGCCACGTGGGAATCATCGAGCTCGCCCTCTTCCGCACGACCCCTGACCGCTCGAAGCCGATCCCGCATCAGGTTGCGCGCGATGGTGAACAGCCAGGTTCGGAGCGTGCTCTGCCCGCGAAAGCCGTCCAGCGAAGCGAAGGCTCGCACGAAAGTGTCCTGAACCAGCTCCTCGATTTCCTGCCGCGCGCCAAGGCTCGATACAAATCGCGCCAGCGGTCGGGCGTGACGCTCGACCAGATCTGTGGCCGCAAGCTCGTCCCCTTCGCGCCACCGCGCGATCAACGCCGCATCATCGGGCGCGTCTCCTGTTTGCGTCAACGTCACGATTGTCATCCTGGCGCATGAGTAGACGCGCGCCACTTCCGATCGTTAAGAAGTGCAGTTGACGCTCAAACGCAGTGCCGATACGTTGGACGCCCGGCAATCGCGTGCCGCGACAATTTGCCGCACCCACGCACGTGGTCAACCGCAGCCCACCATCATGCCGGAGCTCATCGCCCATCGCGGAGCCTCTCGCGAGCGAATCGAAAACACCCTGCCGGCCTTCACCCGTGCTGTCGAGCTCGGTGCTGATGGCATCGAGCTGGACGTTCATGCGACGCGCAACGGGATCGTCGTGGTGAACCATGATGCGATACCCCACGGAACCCCCGACGACCCTGCTCTCGAGGGGACGCCGATCGCCGAGCTCTCGCTCAAGGAGCTTCGGATGATCTCGCTGGCGCCGAACACGGGGATTCCGACGCTGGCGCAGGTACTGCGTTCGATTCGCCCTCCGACGAAGATGTACATCGAGATCAAAGGGCGAGGCATCGAGTCCGCCGTCGTGGACGCCATACGTGCGGCGCCGGGACCGGAGCGTTGCGCCGTGCACGGCTTCGATCACCGCGTGGTGCCGCGCGTTCGAGGCCGGGCGCCGGAGATTCCCGGTGGAATCCTTTCTACATCCTACCTCCTCGATCCGGTGCACGCCCTCCGAGCCGCCGGTGCCCGCGACTACTGGATCTGGTGGGAGCACGTGGATCAGGCGTTATGCGACACCGTGCACGAGGCTGGCGCTCGGGTGATCGTTTGGACGGTGAACGACCCATCGGTGGCGTTTCAGCTGGCACGACTCGGTGTCGATGGGCTGTGCACGGACGATGTACCGGCGGTGCGCAACGCCCTTCAAACCGGCGGCGCGTGACCGCTCCGCCCGCCGGGAATACGTCGATGCGCATCAACGACGTGCACATTCACGTGCTGCCGTGGCGCATGCTCAAGGATGCGGTGCGCGAGACCATGCGTTCCAGGCTGTCGGCTCACTGGGACCAGCTGCTGGCGCTCTCCGACGATCCCTCGGCGCTGCTCGAAATTCTCGACGCCGACGGCATTTCGCGTGTGGGGATGGTGACCGACGTGAGTCCCGACGTGATGGGCATGACGGACGAGGCCAACGATTTCACCATTCGCTATGCGCAAGCGGCCCCTGAACGGCTGTTGCCTTATGGCGGAGTCGATCCCGTTACTTCGCCGGATGCTGCTCGCTCGCTCGAAAGGCTGCTCGACATGGGCATTCGCATGCTCAAGATCCATCCGCCGCACATGCGCTGCGCGGCGAACGCGTACACCGAGGGGTTGGAGGCGCTTGCCTCGCTTTACCGTCGCTGTGAGGACGTCGGGCTGCCCGTGATGATTCATACGGGAACGAGCATTTTTCCCGGTGCTCGTTCCAAGTACGGAAACCCGATGGAGATCGACGACGTGGCCATCGACTTTCCCGATCTGCGGATCGTGATGGCGCACGGCGGACGCCCTCTCTACATGGAGGAGGCGTTCTTCATCCTGCGCCGCCACCCAAACGTGTGGCTCGATCTGTCGGGCATTCCCCCGCTTCGCATCCCGGAGTACTTCCCGCGTCTCGACGAGATTTCCGGCAAGGTACTGTGGGGGACGGACTGGCCAAGCCCGGGGGTGAGCTCGATGCGGCCGAACATCGACCAGTTCCTATCGCTGTCGCTCGCGGAATCTACGAAGCGCGCGGCGATGGAGACCAATCCCGAGCGGCTGCTGCCGTAGCGCTGCGCGGCGGGCCGCGCGACGCGGGACGCGCGACG
>JBGTNB010000377.1:0-3664 GCA_041743285.1 Gemmatimonadaceae bacterium | reverse complement strand
CGGCTGCGGCGCGCGGCGGTTCCGTGGGCGCCGGCGCCCACGCGGACCGCGTGCAGAACAAGAAACAGCTGACGGAAACGGGGGTCAGTCGCATGCGCATCTGGTTCACCCGAAAGGAGAGATTACGTGAGTTCCGTCAGGCGGCCCGCACCTCGCGGACCGCCAGTCGCGGCGTATTCATCAGGCGGTTACTGGAAGGCTGTGGTGAACGTCAGCGTGCTCGTTGGCGCCGCTACGCCGCAGTTCTTGGCGCGAATCGAGACGCTATGCGTTCCGGGCACCGAGAACGGCAGCGAGACCCTCAAACCGCGCACCTCTGTCTGGACGTCAATGAACCCCGTGAGAGACGGAACACTCGTTCGCCCGGTGCTTTGCACCCGGCGCGTGACTATCCATTCGTTCAGCGGTGCGGCCACCTGCGAGTTCGTCAGAGAGTCCCAGCGAATGACAATGGTCGTCGGCGAACTTGTGCCGCTGCCGAAAAAAAGCGCTTGTCCCGCCGCCGGAGACCTGATCGTCGGCTGTCCAATGCCGGGCGCCGAGGCGCACGCCAACCCGGACGGCGGGGGAGGCTGATAGGAGAATCCGAATCCCGAGGCGACGCCTGACGCCAGTGGATAGCTCGGTGCTTGCGCGCTGCCCGTCCCTGGCTCGAGGGCGAAGCTGAACGACGTGTTCGCGCAGGTGGCGGCTCTCGTCAGGGTGAACCGCACCGAGGTATTCGTCCGGTTCGATTCCGCGATCGTGTGGCACGGTATCGCCCGAACGACGGGGGATCCAAGATCGGTACCCTGCACCGTTACCACGAACGGTGTCCCGGGAGCAATTGTCGAAGGCTGGGGGGCGGAAGCGACGGACGTCACAAGTCCACGGTGCACCGCGCGGAACGTGAACTGATCGCTCAGTCCGACCTTGAGGGTGATCGTCGAGCCGGTTGCTTGGCCCGATGGCACCGCGATGTTCATTCTGATGAATCCCTTTCCCGCCGATGTACGGCCGTTGGTTATCGAGCTGATCGTGCCGCCTCCAGAGATCGATACCATGTTAAACGGCACGAGATCGATGAGATCTTTGATGATCTGGACGTTGGTCGTAACGCCTCGCCGCAACGGTACGGTGCTGCTTGCCGAGTGCGAAGTTGTTCCGCTGCCGAAGTCATCGGTCACGATGTTCTGCGCGCTGACGGCGGCTGGCGTCAGTAGAGCGGTGACTATTGCTATTTGGGCGATCCTGCGCATGGGGGAGGCTCCTGGCCAATGTGAATCGTGGAGTGCCGGCTCAGTAACGCAGCGGCCGCTGCGCCATTCTCACTGCGAGGGAAGCGTCAGGGCGCGCCAGGCGCTGCGGGCCAGCTCACGCCCCTCGGCATCGAGCGCTCGTACGCGCCACCGCAGCGCACCCCCTGCCGTACGCTGCGCGAGAAATGGCGGCGAGTGGTACTCCGGCGTCTTGCCATCGACCACCGCCTCGAACACCAGCGGACCGTCGACCTTCGCGATTTCCAGCCTGTACCGCGCTGCATGCGCCCATGGCATCCAGGTGAAGTGCCCGCCGCCGCTCACCAGTGCAGTGTCGTCAGGCGTCAGCAGGCGCAGCCCGTGCCCGGCCGCTCCCGAACCCTCTCCGCTCCCGACGAAGTAGCGGAGCGTGGGCATTGGGAATCCGGCCACCGCACCGCTCGCCACGAATCCGCTCCCCGCCCCGACCGCATCGAGGCTCGACCGGCCGTCCCGCTCATCCGACGCTTCGATGCGCAGCAGTACCAGATAGGCGCCATCGACGTCGCGCGGCAGTCGCGCCGGGTCCGGTCCTGGCAGCCGAACACGGCCGGTAGGCGGAAGGAACACGCTGAATCGCTCGAGCTGCATCCAGCGGCGCTGCGTGCCCCTGAGCTCCAGGGGCAACGCGGCTTCGGCGAGCAGGTCCTCCGCGGCGGGCAGCTCCTCCCCAGGAAGGACGACTTCCCACCGGCCCATCAACGTTCCGGTCCCCGTGTACTTGATGTCCGCAAACCACGATGGCGCAGGCACGTCACGCTGCAGCGTGAGTACCGGAGCGTCGCTCTCCGGCACGATCGTGACGTCGACCAGGGAGAGCGGTGTGGTTGCACCGCCACTCGTCATGCGGCACGTCACCGCGACGTAGACGTCGGGCCCACCGGTTAGGCTCTGAAAGCGTCGCACGTAGAAGAACGCCGCGGGTGCGCCATTCGCCGCCGCTTGATAGGCTCGGCGCGTCACACTGACGGGAATACTCATGATATCGGTGAATGCCCCCGTGCCGCTCGGCCTCGACAGATCGAAGCGCGCCGGCAACTGTCCGAACAGCGTCGCCGGATCGCATCGTTGGCCGGCATCCGGCGAGGCGGGCATCAGCTCGCCGCACCAGAAGGCCTCGGCCGCGACGAAGTCGCTGCCTAACCCGCCGAACGTGAGAAAGACGGTGGTGGCGCCCTGGCTGGCGACGTTGACACCGGTCGGATTCACGGTGACTTGCGCACGCCCTGGCGCGACCGCGAGGGTGCTCGCGAGCAGCAATGAGATGATTGCGAAGAGTCGCATTCGGTTCAGAGTCTCAGAACACGCGCAGGCTCATGCCCGCGTTCAAGGTCCACTGCGTGAGGTCCGGCTGGCTAATTCCCGCCGTCCGAAGCGCGATTCCAGAGCGTGCCCACCTTACGAATGCCCGCGCCTGCGACTCCTCGGCCGATCGGGCCCAGAGGTTGAATCCCTGCGAAGCCTCGAGGCGCAACTCGAGGCTTCGGCCGCGCTGGGTGGATGCATCGTCGCGCGTGTGCACGAGCGACGCGCCTGCCGCGAGCGAGGTCCGTCCGAACGGACGCCAGTCGGCCTGCCCGCCCACTCGCCGGCTGGTGGCGCTCACGTCGTCCTCCAGGCTGCGCTGCCGTTCGTGCGCCAGGTCGACGGCGACCATCAGCCGCGCACCGGACGAGAAGTTCACGGTCGCCGCGTGACCGTTGGCGATGAAGTCGGCTCGCTCGCGCTGGAACTGCCGGTTGTCGACCACCGACCGGCTGTATCGATAGGCAACCGACCAGCCGGCACGCTGCCAACCGGCGTTCGCGCTCAGCGCACCGGTATACTGGTCTGGGAGCTGCGAGGCATCGCGAAACCCGCCGTTATCCGGAATCTCGTCACCGCGCTGCGTCGTTCCCTGCCATGTCAATGCGAGCGCGGGCCACCACCACGCGTCAGGCTCTGCCCGCACGAGTGCACCCATAGGCAGCGCAGCCGTCAGGGTCCGTGCGCGTGTGCGAGTGACGAGTAGAGAGGGCACATCGGCCAGGTTGTCACGCCCGCTACCGGCCGACGCCTGGAATTGCAGCGGTCCGATTGCGCCCGTCGCCTCGAGCGTATGCTGATCTCGATCGGACTGAACGAACGCGGCGATGGTTCTGTAGAGGGGATCGGCGCGCTCGTGCCTGACGGCGATCGCCAGAGAGGCCGGTATCCGACCTAGGCGAGCGCCGCGAAGCGGCTCGACGGCCAGCTCCCCGAACCGGGCCGCGCGAGCTTCCTCGCGTAACGGCACGAGAGCGGAATCTCCGGACAGCGCCGGATCGAATCGGTTCGCGAACCGGCTCTGCGCCCAGCCGGCGGACAGCCGCACCCGCTGCGAGGCGCTAGCGGCCGTCACTTGCGCT
>JBGTNB010000376.1:0-9999 GCA_041743285.1 Gemmatimonadaceae bacterium | reverse complement strand
GTCGGCAACGACGGCAAACCCGCGGCCGGCATCGCCGGCGCGGGCGGCCTCGATGGCCGCGTTGAGCGCCAGCAGGTTCGTCTGCTCGGCAATCTGGCTCACCGAGGTCACGAAGCCGTTGATCTCGGTCGTCGTGCGATTGAGCGTCGCTACCTCGGCGGCCGCCCGCTGCACGACGCCACGCATGTCGACGAGTATTCCTAACGCGCGCTCGATCTGTGCCCGCTTCGATTCAGCCGAGGACTCGATCTCCCGCGCCAGCTGATTGACCTCGTCGGCGCCCGCCACCACCAGACCGGCGCGAACGCGTGCGTCCTGCAAGGCAGCGTCGACCGCGCGAAGCTGCGCGACCTGCTCCTCGGCGCCCTCGCTCACATCGTTCATCGCGTCAGCCACCTGGGATGCGGATTGAGAGATCTGTTCAGAGACTCCGACCAGCTGTCCGACTGAGGTCGCCACGCCGTCGGAGGTACGAGCCACACCGGTGACGATACTGGACAGCGAATGGCTGGTGGCGTTCATCGCGTTGGCAAGCACCTGCAGCTCGCCAGGCATTCGCTCGTCGGTGCGCGTGGCCAGCTCACCCCGGCTGAGGGCATTGGCGTGCCCAACCAGCTTGACAAGCGGGTGGGAGATGGAATGCATGGTGCTGTACACGAGCGCAACCGCGACGAATACAGCGAGCGTCACGATTGTCACAAGGAGCCACGCGCGCTGCTCAGTTTCCCGGCGCAGCTGCTCGGAAGCCGCGGCTACTTTCTCCGACTTCAGCTGGCCGAGCCGCTCAACGCGGGACATCATGTCACGCACGATGTTGCGGACTTGCTCGGCCTCGGCGTGTGCCGCCGCCGTTCTTCCCAGATCGGCCAGCCGGTGCGCGCGTGCGTATCGCACTTCCATCTCCGACAACGACGCATCGATGCCGGCTACCGCGGCGATCTCCTCCGTCGTTTGGTTAGGTAGCGCGTTCATTCTTCGCTGCACGCTGTGCGCCGTCCAACCCAGCTCGCGGAACTCGACCGCCGAAGCCGAGTCGCGGTCGCTGAGATAGTGGGCAGCCGCGCTGGTCGCCTGTGCCAGTACAGAAGTGAGCTCCGAAGCCAGACGGGCGTCCTCCTGCACCTCGGACAGACTGGCGCGAATGGCGCGTGAGGTTCCGAGCATCGACATTCGCCCGAACACGCCTGCCATTGCAAGGAACAGGACGATGACGCCAAAGCCAATCGTCAGGCGTGCGCGAATGCTGATCGAGCCGGCCGGGGCCGTCACTGAGTATCTCCCTGTACGACGAGCACACCGCGCTGAAGCCGTGTCATCACGAATCCCTTCCCGACAGGGTCCCCGCCGGCACCGAAGCGTATTGGCCCGGTGACGCCGCGGTGGGCGCTCTGAGCGGTCAGGCCGGCCAGCCAGTTGCGCACCGCTTCGCGGTCGCCGCCGCTGGCTTCCAGCGCCCTCGCCAGCAGAACCGTGGCATCGTAGCCTAGCGCCGCATTCCCGTCCGGTGTCATTCCATACTTTCCGCGAAAGGCGGAAACGAACTGCTGGGCCGCCGCGCGCGGATCAGCGGCACTGAACGGCGCGCCGACGTAGACGCCTTCGGAGGCGACTGTGTCCATGACCACTCCTGTCCATCCGTCTCCGCCCATGAAGTCACTCGTCAGGCCCAGACGGCGGGCCTCGCGCAGTAGCGCCAGCCCCGACTGCTCGGTTCCCGCGACGAATACCACGTCCGGCCGCGTGATCTTCAGCCAGGTAATGAACGGCTCGAAGTCCTGCATGCCATCTTCATCTATGGGATCCGCGCTGATCACCTCGCCGTCGAAGTTTCGCTCGAACGACCGGGTAAGTCCCCGGCCGTAAGGATTGTTCTCGTACAGGATGGCGGCACGCCGATGCCCTAACGATCCGGAGAACTTGGCGAGATCCTGGCCATTGGTCGAATCGCTGGAGATCACGCGGAAGACCCACCCCGAGATCCCCGTCAGATCGGGGGAGGTAGCGGTCGTCGCCACCGCCGGCATATGGCCGTCGTACACTTTGGCCGCGGCGACCATTGCGCCCGAATTGACGTGCCCGACGATGGCAATAATTGACGGATCACGGACGAAATCGCCGGCAATTCGCGCGGCCTTCTCTCCGCTTCCTTCGTCATCGCGCATAACGACCTGCAGCTTGCGGCCGCGCACTCCCCCACGGCTGTTGATGTGCTCCAGTGCCAGCTCGATACCGCGGCGATTCATGGCGCCGTACCGCTCGGTCCATGGACCTGCTGCTCCGAGACGATACGTATCGCTGCCGCCGAAGCACCCGGCGAGCAGCAGACATGCAGCGACTATCCAGTTTCGCACCGATCAGCCTCCGGGATCATCCGGGCCAGCGACGATTAGAAGATTCTCACGCGCTGAGACCGGGGCGAAGGCCTCCTGAGGCGCGTTAGAAGGACGAACCCGTTTGAACTGGGTTACATATGGAAACGATCGAAATTCGACCCGCTGACGCAAGAAAGCTCCGGCCTCGGCCGGAGCTTTCGTTGACTACCATGCATCAGGAATTGCTATCTAGGGAAATTCCCCACCGTCCGCCGGGGAATGCGATTGTTGATCGCGACTCCACCACGGATCGCCGGTCCCCTCGCGATGCCGATTGGTCCGCGCGTGCCAACGGCAACGGTTCCGCCGCGTCCAGGAGGGTGAATCTTGCAGTCGTCATGGCCCACTGCTCCGCCCCGAATCACGACGCCTATTATGGGTCCAATCCCGCCGCCGTCGTTCGGACCTTCGCCGCCATTGACCGGATAGTCGACCGGCATCGGCGCCGGACGGCGCGCTGGCGCTGGCCGATCGATCTCGACCGGCGCACCAACTGGAGCCTCGGCCATCTGCGGCACATCGGCAATGGCAACCACGTCGGCCGGCTCGATACTTACCGGCTCGGGCAGCGGCTCCACATTTGGCGATGGCTTTCTGGTGACAGAGTGACGTTGCGCAACGGTAACCGGCGTCGATATCTCAGAGGCCGATAGCGCGTGCGTGCTACCATTCGGCACAAGCTCCATCGCTTCGGATGCGGCGAGGGCAAGGTCGCGACTCAATGCCTCATCCGGCGAGGGTGCCTTAGGCTGGTTGCACGCAACTACGGTCATCGCTACCGCTGCCATCGCGATTGTTCGAGTGGTACGCACGGCGTCCTCCTGCTCATCACGTTCCCAGGGCGGGGCGCCCAAAGGGTGACCTTGCGCACGTGCATGTGCTGAGCCGACTCTCGATAGAGGGAAATGACCGCCAACGGCACGATGCGCGGCTACTCCGTCTCCGAATCCAGACAGTGGCTGTCGCTGAATAGGGACATACGTCTCACCTTCGATGCATGCCGCAGGGCGTACCAACACTCCGCACCGCGGTCCCTCCCTTGCGCTCGAGCACGGCCATGAGACTTCGCCTTGCAGCGTTGTTTTGCGCACTCACCGTTGGCGGGTGCGACCGCGGATCCCCGGCGAGCCTCCCTGTGAGCGACGCCGAGCGGCAGGCAATCGCCGACACGCTGACCGGTCTCATTGCGCAGGCGTACGACTTCTCGGGGAATAGCGTCTCGGAGCGGCTGCTGTCGCTCTACCCGGATACGGGGCGGGTGGTGGCCGCGGCCGCCGGACAGGTTACGACCAGCAAGGCGGCACTGGAATCAGCCATCGGATCGTTCTGGGAGAGCGTGGGCCAGAACATGCGAGATCCGCAGTGGGTGTGGGGGGACATCTACGTCGATGTGCTGGCCAGCGACGCGGCGGCGGTGACGGCCACCTATTCCATTCCACATCACACACCCCTCGGCCGGCCGCATACGATCGCCGGCGCGTGGACCGCGGTTTTCGTGCGAAGGGACGGAAAGTGGGTCGTCGTGCAGGAGCACTTGTCCGACGTGCCGGTGGTGCCTGACAGCAGCACCGAGCACGCCCATGAGGATGCCTAACGGTCGAGCAGGGAGAGAAGTCGTTTCATCTCTGGATCGGCATCACCCCATGCGCTTCGCACGCGTGCCGCGTAGACGACTGCGCTGTCGGCCTCCCCAGCCTGACGAAACGCCGTGCCATGAGGTAATCGAGCTCGCTTCTCGTCATGTAGCGGGCCATGGCATCGAGCGGAGCGGCGTACGCCGGCCGCAGTGCCTCGATGGCGCGTGATGGCCGGCCGAGCGCCATTTCCGCCTCGGCAAGCTGCGCGTTGGTTCGCGTGAATCCCGCCGGTACCCAGAGCGCCCGTCGAAACGACGCGGCCGCCTGTTCGTACTGGCCGCTGCGCATCTCGGCGAGTCCGCGAACGTGGTCGGCAAGCCGCCAGTCGCGCCCGTAGTACGAGCGCGGTGCTACCGCCACCAGTGTGTCGGCTACCGCCAACAAATGCGTGGTGTCCGCTACCGAACATATCGCATCGGCCATCAGCGCGTGGTGCCAGGCGAATGCCCGTGCCGTGTGCGCCGGCGCGACCGACGGCTCAGGTGGTGAGAGATGGGTTGCACGCTCACACCGTGAGCTGATCCCGGTTGCCTGGACCAGCCGCGCGGCGTGCCCTGACGGGTGCGCCGCGCGGTGCATCACGCGCTCGCCGTCGGCTACATTTCGCGCATGACGTCCACACCTTCACCCCCCTCCAGCACCTGCCCCAACTGTGGTACAGCCGCTAGTGGCCGGTTCTGCTCGGCGTGCGGCAGCTCGCTCGCCGGGTCTGTATGTGGATCCTGCGCGGCCAACCTGTCACCGGGAGCCCGATTCTGCCACACCTGCGGAGCGCCTGTGGCTGGCGGCGCCCCATCCGTTCACGCCACCGCCAGGCGCGACACTGCGCTTCCATGGGGCTTTGCGGCAATTGCGCTCGTCGCGCTGATCGCCGTTTTCGCCTCGCAGCGCGTGGGCGGTTCGGGCGGCGTGGATGCTCCGCTCAATCCACCGCCGCAGGCGATGCTCGGCGAACTAGCCGGCGGTGCACGCGCGCCAGACATCTCGCAGATGACGGATCGCGAGCGCGCCGTCAGGCTGTTCGATCGCGTGATGATGCTCAGCGAGGAGCGCGCCCGCGACAGCCTGGACTTTGCCGCGGCGGGCAAGGAAGACACGCTCCAGTTCTTCGCGCAGATGGCAATACAGGCGCACCTGATGCTCGAGCCCCGAGACGCGGACGTGCGCTACGATCTAGGACGTATTGCCGAGGTGGCGGGTGTTCCTCAGCTGGCCCGCGCGCAGGCCGATTCCATTCTTGCCGCACAGCCAACGCATCTGCTCGGATTGATACTGGCTGCCCGCGGCGCGCGCCGCTCCCGTGACCTCGCGGCCGCCGCCGACTACGAACGCCGGCTCCTGCGCGCTATGGCCGCCGAGGAGACCCGGGCACTGCCGGAATACTCGGTGCACCGCAACGACATCACCGCTGCCGTCGAACAGGCGCGCGCCCGCGCTGGCGCATCGACGCGTTAGGCTCTCACTTTCATCGAATCGCCGCCATGGCCCCGACGACCTCCGCCTCGCGCGTCATCCACGTAGCGCACAGCCCGGATTCGGACGACGCTTTCATGTTCTATGCGCTCGCCGAGGGAAAGATCGATACCGAAGGACTCACCTACGTGCACGAGCTCCAGGACATTGAGAGTCTCAACCAACGCGCTCTGCGCGGCGAGCTCGAGGTCACGGCCGTATCCATCCACGCATACGCTTACCTTGCCGATCAGTACGCTCTTCTTCCCCACGGCTCTTCGATGGGGGACGGGTACGGTCCGCGGCTCGTGGCTCGCGCCCCCACCAACCGCGAGGCGCTACGCGGACGTCGAATAGCCATTCCTGGACCGATGACCACCGCCTATCTGGCCCTTCGGCTGTACCTGCCTGATTTCGAGGCGGTACCCGTGCACTTCGATCAGATCGAAGAGGCGGTGGTGAGCGGCAAGGTGGATGCAGGCCTGCTCATTCACGAGGGCCAGCTCACGTTCGCCGATCAGGGCCTTCACATGATTGTCGATCTCGGCGAGTGGTGGTTCGGACAGACCGGCTTGCCTCTGCCACTTGGAGGAAACGTAATCCGCAAGGATCTCGGCGACGATTTAGTGCTCAAAATATCGCGCCACTTACGCGCCAGTATCGCATACGCATTGGCGCACCGAAGCGATGCACTCGATCACGCGATGCAATACGCACGGGGGCTGGATCGCAGCAAAGCCGATACGTTCGTCGGAATGTACGTCAATGACTGGACGCTGGACTACGGCGACAGGGGACGCCGGGCGGTTGTCGAGCTTCTGGGGCGCGGTGTCGAGGCCGGAATAATTCCGCACGCCGTGGAAGTGGAGTTTGTAGCGGACTGAGCCGACACTAGAGATGGGAAGCTCGTAGGCGGGCGTCCCGTCCGACGCGGCCGAGACACGGAAGTGGCGGATCTGGGATTCCGGTGGCAATTGCGGACTTTCAGTGATTCCATGACGCTAACCGTGCGCCGCTCGTCGACTCTTGATGCCTTCCGCCCTTCACTCCGCCATCGCGGCACCCGGCTCCGGTGCGTTCGAATCGCTAATCCTGCTGCAGGATGAGCTCCTCGCATCCATCGCGTCGGGCAATGCGACGGCGGACGTGCTGCAGCGGCTGTTCGCGCGCACCGAGCACGCCGTGCGAGCAGCTTGTGCACTGGGCGAGATCATCGCGCGCATCAATGGAGCCGGCGATCTCGACGCCACCGTAGCTCTCATTGCCCGGCACGCAACAGAGCTGCTCGGCGGTAGCGGATCGCGAGTAGGGCTCATCGACAAGGATGAGTTGACGGTGGTGGCGGGAGCGGGCGTGTCGAGCGGCGATGTGGGCATCCGGGCTCCGCTCAGCGGGACGTTAGGCGGCGCCTGCGTGCGACTCAAGCGGCCGATGCGGACGAATCGACTGTCCGCTGACATGGAGCGGTGGCCGTGGACGGCATCCAACTATCCGGACGGTGTCGAGAACGCCGTCGCCGCGCCCCTGTTGCGCGAAGGTCGGGCCATCGGTGCGATCATGGTATTCGGCAACACCATCCGCGACTTCACGGTCGAGGATGATGAGCTCCTGATGTCACTCGCGCACCACGCAACGATCGCGATCGAGAACGCGCAGATCGTCCGTGAGGCACAGCAGGCACGGCGCGAGGCTCGAATGCTTGCCGAGTCGGAGCGGCGCAAGCGCGATGAGTTCGAGACCACGGCGGCGCTGGCCCGTATCGCCCTGGCGGCGGAGTCGCTGCCTGACGCGGCTGAAGAGATGCTCTCCGAGATTGCCCGCCTCGTGCCTCATGCCGGGCTGGCGCTCGCCGCTCATACCTCGGAAGCGAATGGCGAGCCGGTCTTTCGCTATGTCGCGGCGCAGGGATCCCTGCAACAGCTCCGCGGCGCGCAGATGATCGAGGCGTTGGCAGCAGGCGGGACCGGCGGTATCCAGCCATGGCACGGGAACTCCGGGCTTCTCCTCCCATTGGCGTCGGGTCGCCGCCGCATTGGTGCGCTAGGCGTGGTGATTGACGATGGGGACGCAGCGGGTGAGTTGGAGCGCGAAACACTCGAGCGCCTGGCCCCGGCCATGGCGCTCGCCGTCGACAGCGTCCTAATGCGCGAGGACGAGCGGCGGCAGCAGAAGGGGCATCGCCTTCTGGCGTCGGCGCTGGCCACCTTGAACCAGCCGGTCTTCGTCTGCAGTGCCGATGAGACGATAAGCTTCGCCAACCTGGCGGCGACTACCGCTTACGGCCACCCGGCCAAGGACATGATGGGACAGCCGCTCGGGATGCTGCGCGCAGTGGGCGAGAGCAGTGCTCCGTGGGTCAGTGGGGAGCAGGTACACCGCCGCTGCGATGGCACCGAATTCTGCGCCGCGGTCACGGTAACGCCTATCTACGACGAGAATGGGCAGACGTTGGGTTTGGTAGCGGCGACTCGCGACCTCTCCGATGAGCGGCGGGGAGCCGAACAACTCCGGCAATCGGACAAAATGGCAGCGCTGGGTGAGCTGGTGGCTGGTGTAGCTCACGAACTGAACAATCCGTTGATGGGCATCTCGGCGTTCGCCCAGCTACTCGCCGAAGAGTCGCTCACTGCGGACCAGTGCGAGTCTGTGAACTACATAAAGAGTGAAGCCGATCGCGCTATGGTCGTCGTTGGCGACCTGCTCGCGTTCGCCCGCAAGACGGGGCCAAGGGTGGCCGAGATCGACATCAACGACCTGATCGAGCAGACGCTCCGCCTTCGCAAGTATGCCCTCACCACCAGCAACGTCGACGTGCGGCTTTCGCTGGCTTCCACCCTTCGGCGCGTGCAGGGCGATGACCGACAGCTGCAGCAGGTACTTCTCAACTTGATCGTGAATGCCGAGCAAGCGATGACATCCGGGAGCACGCGGCGCCTTACGATCAGGACCGCCGATCGGGGCGACCGGGTCAGCATCGAGGTGAGCGACACCGGCTCGGGCATGGCCGCCGACGTTCGCAATCGGATTTTCGAGCCGTTCTTTACCACCAAACCCGAGGGAACCGGCACCGGGTTGGGGCTCAGCGTCAGCTACGGAATCATCCGCTCACACGGCGGATCGCTTTCCGTGGAAAGCTCGCCAGGCGCAGGCGCCGCATTCCGCATTGCGCTTCCGGCAACGGAAGCTTCGCCGTCCGTCTCCGCTCTCGAGGAAAACATCAATGAATGATCTGCTTACCGTACGGGAACCGGAGAACGTCGTCACCCCGTCGCCAACCGCGGCCGGACCCGCCACCTCCCAACTGGCGCTGGTCGTTGACGATGAAGAGGCGATTCGGAGAGCATTGACCAAATTCCTGCGCACTCGTGGCTTCGACGTTTGCGCGGCCGCCTCCGGCGCCGAGGCGCTGGAGAAGCTGCGGTCGCAGCGATTCGACGTGCTGCTTTGCGATGTTCGAATGCCTAACATGACCGGGATCGAGGTGGTGACGAAGGCGCTCGTCATCGACCCGGATCTGGCGATCGTCATGCTCTCGGCGGTCAACGACGCTCCGACCGCAATCGAGGCGCTTGCCTGCGGCGCATCCGACTATCTCATTAAGCCAACGGAGCTCAACGAGCTGCATGAGGCCATTCGGCGCGCCCTACAGAAACGCGAGGGACAGCTCGAGCGCCAGAGGGTGGAGCGTCACATCCGTGACCAGGTAGCGCTCCGCACTGCCGAGCTCGAGTGTGAGAAGCTGGCAATGCGCGACATGTCCGTAAACATCGCAGAAACGCTCATCAATGCGATGGAAGCCAAGGATGTGTACCTGCGCGGTCATTCCCAGCGCGTCGCCGATCTCGCCGCACAGATCTCATCGGACCTCGAGCTCCCGTCGGACATCATCGAGGCCGTACATCTCGCAGGCCGACTGCACGACGTCGGCAAGATAGGCATTCGCGAGGAAGTCTTGAACAAGCCCGGCCGGCTCACCGAAGACGAATTCGCCCACATTAAGGATCACGTTCGGATCGGTATGGAAATCCTGGCACCCCTGCGTCACCTGGGCGTCGTTCTCGACTTCGTACACGATCATCACGAACACATCGATGGCACCGGATATCCGCGTGGGAGAACCGGCGAGTCGATCTCCATCGGGGGACGAATCCTAACGGCAGCCGACGCATTCGACGCGGTCACCTCCAAGCGCGCCTATCGCGATCCGATGACCACGGACGAGGCACTCGAGCTGCTGGGCCGGGACGCCGGGGCATTTCTCGACATCGAGGTGTATGCGGCGCTTCAGCGGGTCGTCGGGCGCCGGCTGGGCTCTCCGTCGTAGCCCGAGCCGCTCCTGGGGCTCCGTGCCCTCTGCCCGGCGGGACCCGCCGGCGGAGTTGCCCCAGCCTCCCACCAGGGCCTCGCTCGCGGCGCGCGGAAAGCCCTGCCCTTGACGTAGGCGCGACAACCCCCTATTCGGCATGTCGGAATGTGGCGCAATCTTTTGTCGCGCCCCCCAACGCGGCACACGCAATGCACGCTGCCGAATTCGTCCT
>JBGTNB010000375.1:0-4955 GCA_041743285.1 Gemmatimonadaceae bacterium | reverse complement strand
CGCGAGGCCGGCGTGCGCGAGCTCGAGCGTCGCCTTGCGCGGGTCGCCCGGAAGCTGGCACGGCGGGCCGCCGAGCAGGAGGCCGCCGGCACCTTTGCGCCTGGCGAGAACATCAAAGTTGGCGCCGAAGACCTGGGCTCTTTGCTTGGGGTTGCTGCTTACGATCCTGACGAGGCGGTAGGCGAGGACACTGTCGGCGTCGCGCTAGGGCTGGCCTACACCCAGGCCGGAGGCGAGCTGCTGGAAATCGAGGCGGCCGGAGTGCGCGGCCGCGGCAAGCTGCAGCTCACCGGCACGCTTGGCGCGGTGATGAAGGAGTCCGCCGCGGCGGCGCTCAGTTATGCGCGATCGCGCGCTCAGCAGCTGGGCATCGATCCCGACTTTCACCGCGCTCTCGACCTGCACGTGCACGTTCCGGCCGGTGCTACGCCCAAGGATGGGCCTTCGGCCGGCATAGCCATGGCGACGGCGATCGTCAGTGCGCTGAGTGGCATACCCGTCCGAAGCGATCTGGCGATGACCGGCGAAATAACCCTGCGCGGGCGCGTGCTCCCGATAGGCGGCCTCAAGGAAAAGTCGGTTGCCGCACTGCGCAACAAGATCACGAAGTTGATCATTCCGCGCGGCAACATGCGCGAGATCGCCGAGCTGCCTGACGAGGTGCGCGAGGGGGTGACGTTCCTCCCGGTGTCGACTGTGGACGAAGTACTGGCGATCGCCCTGAGACGCGATGTGGCGGTCAGGGAGGCCGGAGACGCCGCGGTGGCGACACAGCATTGACCGAGCAAGGAACCGGCGAGCCCCTCGTCATTCGGTCGCTGGAGTTCTGCGGCGGAATGGTCGACCCCGACGGCTGGAGGCCCGAAGTGGTGCTGCCGGAAATCGCATTCGGCGGCCGCTCCAACGTCGGCAAGTCGTCGCTGCTCAACCGGTTGGTGCGCCGCAAGGCATTCGCCCGCGTGAGCCAGACTCCGGGCAAGACGCGGGAGATCAACTTCTTCCTCGTCAACGGTCAGTTCTACCTCGTGGATCTGCCCGGGTACGGGTACGCGCGGGTCTCCAAGGACATGCGCGAGAGGTGGCGGCTGGTGATAGAGCGCTATCTGCGGAATACGCCGACGCTGCGCGGCATGGTTCAACTGATCGATGCACGTCATCCGCCAACCAGGGACGATTTGCGGATGCTGGACTTCCTGTCCGAAGTCGAGTTGCCAACGCTCGTCGTGCTGACCAAGATCGACAAACTGCGTCCCCGCGAACGAGCGGAGAATCTGGCGGAGGCGTCGCGCCTGTTGCAGCTTGAGCCGGACCAGATTATTCCGTTCAGTGCCGTGAGCGGCGAGGGACGCGACGAGCTGGCGCGTGCCATCGCCGAACTCGTCCAGGAACCTTCAGGGAGCATCGAATGACCACCAGGCCGCTTACCCTCGGCGCTCTCTTGTTCCTCGTTGCCGCGTGCGCCCCCGCGACTCCCGGAAGCGGCGGTGAAGTCGCCGCCCAGTCGAGAGCCGATACCGCATTCTTCACCCTGGATTCGACGCACGCGCACTTCGTTCCGGCCGGATTCGGCTCACTCAGGCAGGATGACATCGCCATCAAGCTCGGACTCACCGGCGTACAGGTGCGTGTGCTCCCGCTCGACGAGACCGTGCTGCGGCTGCTGGCCCCGGACTCGTACCGAGCACTGCACGATCTCGTCGAGAATCGGCGCGACGAGCTGCTCACGATGGCGCTGCGGTACAACTTGCGGAACCCGAGTCTCTGGTACGTCTCGTTCTACGGCGTGCAGCCGGACGCGCGATTCGATCCGGCGGAGTTGATCATATCGACCTCCTCCCGGCAGCTACGGTCGATCGATTTCATTCCGCTGACGTCGGGCTTTGGCGAACGGCGGCTTCAGCAGCGCGAAACGCAAAGCGCGATAATCGTCATGGAGGAGATCGACATCAGCCAGCCGGTGCTGGTGGAGATGCAGGGCGTTCGCAATAGCTCATGGGAATCGACGTTGCGCTCGATCGAGCGGGAAAGAGCGCTGGTCCGTTCGCGGGCATCCGGGGAACGCGGGCCGTCGCCGAACGGTTGATCACACATGGTCCAGCTCCCGCTTCGCATGCTCCCTCCAGTACCGGCCTCCGCGGTGATGGATGGCTGGTTAGGCGAGATGGAGGATGCGCTCGCCTCTCCTGCCGCAGACCGGGCGCTCATCTGCCGTACCGCGCTCGCCCAGCTGTGGTATCCGGAATACGCGGCGAACTGGGAGACCGCCGTCGGCGATGAGCGGCTGCCGCTGGCCACGCGATCGGCATTGCTGGCACTGGATCCGCGCAACATCACTCTGGAGCCCGAATTCTACGCCGACTGCGACGATGCTCGCTTTCAGGCGGTCAAGCCGCTGCTCTGGCTCTGGTACTCGTTCGACCGCACGCCGTTAGGCGGTCAGAACGTCATGATCGGCGTTCGGCTGCGGCGGCTGCTGGCGCCGTACATATTCAAGCGTTGCGGCGCCAACTTCAAGGCGTTCCAGCACGTGGAGTTTTCCTTCGGGTACAACCTCGAGGTCGGCGACGACGTAGTCGTGCACCGGCATGTTCTGCTGGACGATCGCGGCGGCATCGTTCTGGGCAATCGTGTGTCGATCGCCGACTACGCGAACATCTACAGCCACACGCACAGCATTGTCGACCAGCGCGACGTGAGCAATATCCCGACGGTGCTCGAGGACGGCGTGCGCATCACCTATCATGCGACGGTGCTCGCCGGCGTGCGCGTTCGCACGGAAGCGATGGTCGGTGCAATGGCGTTGGCGACCAAGCACGTCAGGCCGTATCACGTCAACGTGGGGATTCCGGCAAAGAGCGTGCGGGTGAAGCCTAACGCGCCGGAGTCGAGGGACGTGTTGCGGGCGGAGGATTGATCAGCGAGGGAAGCGGGAAGCGGGAAGCGGGGCGCGGGGAACTGCGGAGAGCGGCTAACTAGTCTCCCCGTATCCCGTATTCTCGCATCCCGCATCCCGCTTCCCGCCTCCCGCTTCCCGCTTCCCTCAGTCCCGACCCGCCAACGCCCGTATCCTCGCGCTCAGCGCTCGCGGTCGGAACGGCTTGGCCAGGAAATCATCCGCACCAGCCTGGAAGACCCGCACTTCGCTCTCTTCATCGCCGTGGGCGGTAAGAACTATCACGCGGGTCTCCATCGTCGATTCCCGCGCGCGCAGCAGGCGCAGAACCTCGTAACCGTCCACCTGCGGGAGCAGGAGATCGAGTACCACCACGTCAGGCACGCACCGGTCGACCTGCTCGATCGCCTCGGCGCCGTCCTGCGCTTCGAACACGCGAAATCCTTCGTCTTCCAGCACGCTGCGTAGCGCCTTACGAAGTGCCGCCTCGTCATCGACGAGCAGCACCGTTATCCGGCCGTCCGAGGCGGCGACTTCAGCAGGTTCTTCCGAATCGATCAGCTCGAAGGCAGCGCCCCCTACCTGTACCATCGCCCGGGAATCGGCCGCGCTTTCCGATCCAGATCCATTCGAGCGGACCGCCACGCGCGCCGGCGCCGTCTCGGTTACCGGCGGCTCGTCGCGCGGCACATCGAGCACGCGGATGACCTCGTCGAGACTCGTCAGGCCGCCAATCACGTGTCCGATAGCCGAATCCCAGAGCGAACGCATGCCCGAAGCGCGAGCGGCGGCGCCGATTCGGACCGATGGCTGATTCGCCGCGATCAGGCGCTCCAGTTCGTGCGTGACGGTGAGAATCTCGGCGATGGCAAGCCGGCCGCGATAGCCAGTCTGCGAGCATTCGGGGCAGCCTACCGGCTCCCAGAGCTGAGTGACATCGGGGATCCACGTGCGCAGTCTTCCGGGAATGGGATCGGTCGCCGGCCGCCGGCAATGCGTGCACAAACGCCTTACGAGCCGCTGGGCGATCACTCCCTTGAGCGCCGCGGCAATCTTGTACGTGTCCACTCCGATGTCGGCGAGGCGGGTGATCGAGCTGGCCGCGTCGATGGTGTGCAGCGTCGAGAGGACCAGGTGACCGGTGAGCGCCGCCTGCACCGCGATTCCGGCGGTCTCGCGATCACGGATCTCTCCCACCAGAAGTACGTCGGGATCCTGCCGCAGAATCGACCGGAGCGCCGAAGCAAAGGTGAGTCCGGCCTTCTCGTTCACCTGCACCTGGACGATGCCGGGAATGCGGTACTCGACCGGGTCCTCGACCGTGATGATGTTCACCGCGCGCTCCTGCACGCGCCGAAGCACCGAATAGAGCGTGGTAGTCTTCCCAGAGCCGGTCGGCCCAGTGACCAGCACGAACCCCTCGCGCAGATCCAGCAGAGCATGCAGCCTGGTAAGCGCATCGCCATCGATGCCCATCTTCTCGAGCGACAGCACCATCGCCCGCTGGTCGAGGATTCGCACGACGACCTTTTCGCCGTGCGAGGCTGGCAGCGTCGATACGCGCAAGTCCACCGGAATTCCGTTCACCGCGACGCGCGCGCGGCCGTCCTGCGGACGGAGCCGGTCGGCGATGTCGAGGCCGGACATGATCTTGATTCGTGAGACCAGCGGTATGCCGACAGTGCGCGGAAGGGTCATCACCTGCCGGATCACGCCATCGATGCGATATCTGACGGCGACCTCCGTTTCTTCCGACTCTATGTGGATGTCGCTCGTCCGCTGGGCGATACCCTCGGCCAGGATGTAGTCGACCAGCCGCATGATCGGGCGCTCGCCTTCGCCCCCGGCCGAGATGTCCATCGTACTCGCTTCGATCTCCTCGTTGATCGACTCGACTTCATACTTGGCTGAGACGTTCTCCAGCAGACGTTCGACGACGTTCTCGGGACGGTAGAGCTCATCGATGCGGTTGGCGAGCACGATCGGCGATGCGAGCAGCATGCGCACTCGGCGTCCGGTGGCAAAGGCAATCGCCCGCTCGCAGTCCAGGTCGTTAGGGTCG
>JBGTNB010000374.1:0-8355 GCA_041743285.1 Gemmatimonadaceae bacterium | reverse complement strand
GGGGGGGGGGCGTTTTTGGCCCCGCCCCGCTTTACCTCTTCCCCTCCCATTTCCCATTTCCCCTTTCCCGTTTCCCGCTTTCCTGCCTCTCTAAAATTCCACCTCCACCCCTCTCGTCTTGAGCGCCGCCACCAAGCCGGTCTTGTCGATCGCCTTCATGTAGGCCTCCTTCGGCTCTACCTGCTTGGCATCGACCAGCTCCAGCAAGGCGTCGTTGAGTGTCACCATGCCCAGTCGCCGGGAAGTTTGAAGAATCGAAGGGATCTGGAACGTCTTGCCTTCTCGAATGAGGTTGGAGATCGCTGGCGTCGTGAGGAGGATCTCCCGGGCCGCCACGCGGCCGCCGCCAATCTTCCTGCATAACACCTGCGAGATTACGCCCTTGAGCGACTCGGACAGCATCGCCCGTATCTGCTCCTGCCGGTCGGCCGTGAATTGATCGATCAGACGGTCGATCGTGCTGGCCGCGGTCGTGGTGTGCAGCGTACCGAAAACGAGATGGCCCGTCTCCGCGGTCTCGATGGCGATCGAGACGGTCTCGAGGTCGCGCAGCTCACCCACCAGGATGATATCAGGATCCTCACGCAACGCCGCTCGCAGGGCGTGCTTGAACGACTTCGTGTGAACGCCGACCTGGCGCTGAGTTATGATGCACGACTTGTTCTCGTGGACGAACTCGATCGGGTCCTCGATCGTAATGACGTGATCCTGCCGCACGCGGTTCACGAGATCCACCAGCGCGCACAGCGTTGTCGATTTGCCCGAACCGGTAGGCCCGGTGACCAGCACCAGGCCCTTGGTCAGGTAGCAGAGCTTGCGCACTTCCTCGCTCACGCCCATCTGGTCGACGGTGACCACCGCGGCCGGAATCACGCGGAATACCGCCGCGGCACCTTTACGGTCGCGTAAGGCGTTGGCGCGATAGCGAGCCAGGCCGCTTATCTCGTACGCGAAATCCGTATCGCCGCATTCGGCGAATTCCTCACGATTGCGCTCGGGCATGATCGAATCGATCATCGACTCGATCTGCTCGTTGACGAGTACCGGATGTCCCTCTATGCGACGCATCTCACCATCGTGGCGCAGCAACGGCGGTTCGCCAACCCGAAGATGGAGGTCGGACCCTCGCTGTTCGACGAGCGTGCGCAGAAGTGAATCCATTTCCGTACGCGCGCGTGGATCCCGGTCGACCGATGCCTGCACGACCTGTCGCGCCGACGGCTGCGGTGCAGGAACGGGTACTCGCGGTGCCACCCGAGTTGGAACAAGAGAGCCAGACGGAACTGGTGTTTTGGCTGTTGCAGGGCCTGCAGCGCACGCTGCCCCGGCCACGAGCGGTTCCGCCGGCGTTTCGTGGGCCGAGGATCCATTCGTGGCGCGCGTGACGTCGGCGGTAATGCGGAGTCGGAGTGTTCCCCCGCCTTCGCGCGCCTCGGCGCGGTACGCTCCCTCCCCAACGGCATAGCGGAACTCGACGAGCTCGCCGCGTGCAAGTTGCTGCTCGGCTTCGGGCGGGGCGATTTCCTTGAGCAATGCGAGAAGCTGCGTGCGGGTAATCGGCTGCTTGGTAATGCTACGCTGCTGGCCATGCTGCTCCAGCGTTGCAACCTCACCGGTCGTCAGGCGCAGTGCGTCGGCGCGGCTGCTGGTGAGTACCGCGAGAAACGGGGCAAGTGCTGACATTTTTAGTCGAGAGGGCGAACGCAGGCGACGGCCTGACGATTGATCAGAGTTGCCGTATCGCTGGCGTGCAGCGATATGAACCGATCGGTGCCGAAATTCAGATAGTCGAGCACGCGAGGGCGCTCGTGCGGCATCTGGATCAGGACTGAGCCGCGGCGACGGGTGCCATCCTCCAGGGTCAACTCGATTTCGGCGGCAACGGCGGTGGCGTGCCGCTCGCCGTCAAGCTGTGACCCTTCATTGGGCATGGCTTCGAGCACGTGCTCCTTGGCTATGAGAATCGTCTCACCCCCGCGAGTGAGAAGGGGAAAGAACGGTTCCGGATCATTAAGCACGTCGGCAACCTCTTCAGGCCGTCCGTTTTGGCCGGCCGCCTGAGCAAAGACGACGCCGTGCATTACACTACCGCCGCGTAGCCGCAGTGCCACGGCTAGTTGAGTCTTCTCAATGCGGTAGATGTCGGAGGGAATCATGGGGATGAGTATCGGAAGCGCAGGCCCCAGACTTGAGGAAAGAATTAGGAACTAGGAATTGGGAATTAGGGGCGGTGTGCGCGGCGCTACGCGCCGCGCATTCATAAAAACGCCGGGGCGCGGAGCGCCCCGGCGCGTCCTTCCCTAATTCCTATTTCCTAGTTCCTAATTCCTGCCTCAAGCGTGCAGATGCATCTCCCTCTCATACATCTCCTGCTTCTCTAGCTGGATGGTCACGTGATTGATGCCGAACAGCCGCATGGCGTCCAGCGCGTGCTCCAGCACGTGCTGCTGCCGCTCGGGCTCGCGCACTATTGCGTGAGCGCTCATGGCGATGTGGTTGGAGGTCACCGTCCACACGTGCAGGTCGTGCACGGACTCGATTCCGGGGATCGCCTCCAACTGCGCTCGCACCGCGCTGAGGGAGATATGCGCGGGCGTGGACTCGAGCAGCACGTCGACGGACTCACGGACCAGCCGCCACGCGGCGCGTACGATCAGCAACGTGACGAAAACCGAGACTACGGGGTCGGCGGTGAGCCAGCCCGTGTAGCGGATGACGAGGGCCGCGGCCACCGTTCCGACAGAGCCCAGCAGGTCGCTCAGTACATGAAGATACGCGCCGCGAATGTTCATGCTGCCGCCCTGCGATGGATGCAGGGTCCACGCGGCAGCGACGTTCACGAGCAGACCGAGCACCGCAACGATCAGCATCAAGCCGGTCGAAACGGGCTCGGGAGCGCGAATGCGCAGCACCGCTTCGAACAGGATCCACGCCGAGAGCAGCAGTAGCGCGGCACCGTTGATGAAGGCGGCAAGAATCTCCCACCGCAGGTATCCGTAGGTGCGCCTGTCGGTCTCGGGGCGGCGGCTGAACCAGGCTACGAACAGCGACAGCGCCAGGGCGGCGACATCGGTGAGCATGTGGCCGGCGTCGGCGAGCAGCGCCAGCGAATTGGACAGTACGCCGCCGGCCACCTCGGCGAGGAAAAAGACGCTCGTGAGGACGAGCGCGATCCGAAGCCGCCGCATGGCGTCGGAGTCGCCGTGCGAGTGCGCGTGGCCGTGCGAATCGCCGTGCGCGTGCATGTGCACAGCGCCCTCGTCAGGCGATGGAGCCGGCGGTGATCTCCGCCAGACGCGCACACTCCAGTATCGCCGCGATCATGCTCGACGCGTCGGCGATTCCCTGGCCCGCAATGTCCATCGCCGTGCCGTGGTCGGGCGAGGTGCGTGGAAAGGGCAGTCCGAGCGTGACGTTCACGGCGCTGCCGAACGACGCCACCTTGATCGCCGTCATCCCCACGTCGTGGTACGGCGCAATGACGGCGTCGAACGACCCCCGCATGGCCTTGACGAAAACCGTATCCGCCGGAAGCGGTCCGATCAGCTGCGCCGCACGGGCGGCGGGCGCAAGCAGCTCGGCGTCTTCGGTTCCGAACCGGCCGCCGTCGCCGGCATGCGGATTGAGCGCGCATAACGCGATGCGAGGCTCGGCAATGCCGTACCAGTCACGCAGCGCGTCCCGCGTCAGGCGCGCTATCTCGAGGATGGTACCGCGGGTCAGAACGGCGGGAACGAGGCGCAGAGGGATGTGCGTCGTCGCCAGGACCACTCGCAGCGTCGGCGACGTGAGCATCATCGCGGTTCGCGAACCGGTGAGCTCGGCCAACATCTCGGTATGCCCCGGATAATCGTAGCCGCCGGCAAGAAAAGCCGCTTTGTCGATTGGCGCGGTGACGATCCCCTGTACCGCCCCGGTCATTGCCAGCTCGACCGCCCGTTCGATGGCGGCTCCGGCCAGCGCTCCGGCCAGCACCGGGCCGCCGTCCATTCGCCATTCGCCGACAGCCTCCTGCACGGCCATGCGAGTTCCTGTCGGGCCAACGACCACGAAGCTGGCGGCGGTTCGGACGCGCGGGTCGCTGAGCGCCTTGCCGACGATCTCCGGGCCGATCCCGCGCGGGTCGCCGACGGTTATCGCCAATCGCGGAGGAGAGACGCTCATGCCGCCGGCTCGTCGCGCACGACCCGGACGAGCTCGCGGGCCTGCTGGCGGCTGACGTTCCTGCCGATGTCGCCTAACACCTCTACTTCGAGAGTGCGCTGGGCGAAGTCGATCCGTACCAGATCTCCCGCATTCACTTCCGCCGACGCCTTTACCGGCCTGCCGTTGACGAACACCGCGCCGACATCGCACGCTTCTTTCGCTTCACTCCGGCTCTTCACCAGGAGGAGTCGCTTGAGCGCGAGGTCCACGCGCACGGCCTAGATCAGAACGCGGACGTACATCTCGTCCCGGAGATTACGGATGAGCCGGAGCACCGCGCGCTCCTGGGAGAGCTGGCGGCGGATGAGCACCTTCATGTCCTCCAGCGTAGCCTCGTGCGCCTCGACGACGCTCGTCAGCTGCGCCACCACGAACTTGGGCGACTCCCGCAAAGGATCCGCCAGCTCGAATACTTCAGTGACATCGCCGGCGACTTTACCCTCGAATGCCTGACGATACGAAGGAGGCAACGAGTCGTACAGAAACTCGGGCACCGAACGGTCCTCACCGGGATCGTGGTAAAGCGCCGTCAGGCTATCGACACCCGCGCCGGCACGCCAGGCAACCGTGACGGTATCGGCGCGCAACCGCGCACGCTGCACATCGGTAGAGTCGATTTCCGGACGCAGAAGAATGTGCCGAACCTTGTACTCGCCGGCCTGAACCCGGTCCACGCGCAGAATGTGGAAGCCGTAAGTTGTTTCGAACACCGGGCTCGGCTGGCCCACTCTCACCGCCAGCATCATCGCCTCGAACTCCGGAACGAAGTCGCTGCGACGGCGCCAACCGAGGTCGCCACCCTGATCCTTGGTTCCAGGATCCTCGCTCTCGCGCCGCGCGACGGATTCAAAGTCGCCGTCCCGTCGAATTTCCACCAGAAGCGATTCCGCCTTGGCCCTCGTCGCCGCCCGCGCCTCGTCGCTGGGCCGCGGCGTAATGATGATCTGGCGAAAGCTCACCGTCGACGGAATCCGTGGGAACTGGTCGCGGTTCTCGGCGAAATACGCGGCCACTTCCTCGTCCGTAACCGGGACCGGGGGGAGCTTGCCGTCTTCCTGAAGCCTCGACATGAGCCGCTGCTGCAACGCCGAGCGCCGCTCCTGATCGAGCAGGCGGCGCCGAAACTCGTCAGGCGTCCCGAAACCGACGCGGCGGAGCTCGTCGCGAAACGCTGCCTCGTTAGGGAAATTCCCTTTCACCGCCGCCAGCCGGCGGTCCACTACGCCCGCCAGCTCATCGTCGGTGACCTCGATCGCGAGCTTCTTGGCGAGCTGCACCATCAAAGCGTCGTTGATCATGCGATCCAGCAGCTGACGCCGAAGTTCGGCTATGGCTGCCGAGTCGTTGGGAAGACTCTGACCTCGCGACGCCAGCTCCTGCGCGTACTGGGCGATTCGCTCCTCGACTTCCGTGAGCAGAACTATCTCGTCGCCGGCGATGGCGGCGATGCGCTCCACCGGGATGGACGTACCCGCATCCTGAGCGTTGGCGGCGTTAGACGCCGCGCCCAACAGCGCGGTGAAAATGGCGAGCTTGATCATTACGTGCTTCATCATCACTCAAGATACACGGGTGGGGCGGCGGAGTTCTGGGCGTACACGGAGATGCAACAGACCGAGATGAGAGATGCGAGATGCGAGATGCGAGAACCTCACTTATTGGGCCTCGCACCTCGCATCTCTCATCTCGATACTGAGCTTATCGGGGAGGATTTCCCGTCGGCGGCGTCGGGTTCTGCGTCGGGGGCACTCCACCCAGCGGCACCTGCGACTGCGGCTGCTGCCGTGCGCGGGTCGAATCGATTGCGGCGCGAACCTTGGCGGCGCGCTCGAGCGACCGTGCGATTCCTGCGCGATTCACCGTGTAGTCGTATTTCTCGCGCAGCACCTCGCTGAGCGGCATTGGCACCTCGACATAAGGAACCTGATCCATGACGAGCTTGTCCATGTAGCTCTCGACCATTTCCGACGCCACCCGCTCGCGTTGCGCCGGCGCTGGCGCGCTGTCGGCAAGAGTCGGCGGATTGATCTTGAGCTCAGTCCAGGCCCGATGCACCACCTGCGAGAACTGGTTACGGGCATCGGTGAGCTCGGCTGGGCTCAGCTCGACCTTGGCGCTGTCGGCCTGTGCAAGCACAAGCTCTCCACGAATGAACTGACCGCGCGTGAAGTTGATCAACACGGAATCGGGAGCCTGCGCCGCCTGCTGGCGCATCATGGCCTGCGAACGCGCTGGATAAGCGGAGATCCACTTCGCCAGGCGCTCCGCCGTGAAGTCGCCGGCGCGCGAGGTGGCGATGACGGTTCGGTCCTTGGCGTGATCCTCCGGCGCCTGCATGACCTTCTTGATTACCTCGGCGGCGTTCGACTTGAACTTGATGTTGCCGGCCTGTTCGACCTCCGCCAGGTAGGTGCTCTCCGCCACCTGCACCGCCGAACCGGCGACAATGTTGCTGAACTCCTGAATGTGATTCTGTTGTACTTCGGAGTACGGCATCCGCCGGATTATGTGCCAACCGAACTGTGAACGAACGGGCGTGCGCGTGATCTCGCCGGGCTGCAGGTTGAACAGAGCCGTCTCGAACTCCGGCACGAATTGCCCACGAGGAACGACGTAAACACCACCGTTGTCCTTGGACCCGGGATCCATCGAGAACTGCTTGGCCAACTCACCGAAATTCTCAGCCGTCGCCCGGCGGGCCAGTCCTTCCGCCACTCGCTGCATACTGTCCTGCTTGGCCTGGCTCAGTCCCTGCTCGGGTACACCGATGAGAATGTGGGCTGCAGCAATTACGTCACCGCGTAGATACGTAGCCTCGTTGGGCATGCTGTCGATTGCCCATTTCGACTGGACCTGCTCGTGCCACTTGCTCGCGCGTTGCTGCGATAGCATGGGCCACATTGCCTGGTCGACGACCTTGGGGTCGTTGAGCGAATCGTTGTTAGCCGCGGCAAGTCCAAGCAGCTGGTAGTTCACCCAGAGGTTGGCGATCGTGCGCGCTGCTTCCTCGTTCAGCGGGATTTGCGAGGTGCCCATGAGCTCCGCCAGTCTTTCGGTCGTGAGCTCCTGAGAGCCGGCGCGGGCGACGGTATCGACGTGGGCGGTCATTGCCTCGCGAAATCCATCGCAACCAGGCAGCAGGACGAGCGATGCCGCGAGGGCAAGTGTCAAACGCTTCATGTCTTCGAGGGGACGGTGTGGGGTGTAGTGTCGGCCGACGGATGGAGAGTCCGGAGTGCTCGAACGAGTCCGTCGAGGATCTCCATCCCGCCGAGTCTGGTAAGCTTGAGGGACAGCGGATGCATCCGGCGAACATCGGCCTGGAATTGCACCTCGCGGAATGCCGCTGTAAGGCCCTTGAGCCTGGGTACGGCGTCGTCCCGAAAAGTAATACGCGCCTCGTCGCCGCGCACCAGCAGACCTTCTATTCCCAGTCTGCCGCCGATGATCCGTAGCAGCGAGAGAGCCAGAAACGCCTCCGCCTCGCGCGGCAGGGGACCAAACCGGTCGCGCAGCTCTTCTCTCAGCGCCTCGATATCACTCACATGGTGCATGGTTGTAAGCCGCCGGTACACGTCGAGCTTGGCCTCCTGGATGTGGACGTAGTCGTCGGGCAGGTAATGCGGAATGTCCATCGACACGTCGGATGGTACGAACTTGGGGCCGCTTTCTCCTCGCATGAGCCGGTTGACGGTCTCATCCAACATGCGCAAATAGAGATCGAAGCCGACGGCCTGAACGAAGCCCGACTGCTCGGGCCCGAGCAGATTCCCGGCCCCTCGCATCTCGAGATCCTTGAGCGCGACCCTGAACCCGGCCCCCAGTTCGGTATGGTGCTCCAGCACCTGGAGGCGACGCTCGGCTTCCTCATCCACCGAGTCGGGGACCAAGAGATAGCAGTAGGCGCGCCGGTGCGACCGCCCCACACGTCCACGGAGCTGGTAGAGCTGCGCCAGTCCGAAATGATCGGCGCGGTCGACGAACATCGTATTGGCGTTGGATACGTCGAGGCCGGACTCGACGATCATCGTGGAGACCAGCACGTCCACTGCGCCTTCGACGAAGCGGCGCATGACGGCCTCGAGATCGCGCTCACGCATCTGGCCGTGCGCCACTTCCACCCGGCCGCGGGGCGCGAGGTGGCGCACC
>JBGTNB010000373.1:0-2110 GCA_041743285.1 Gemmatimonadaceae bacterium | reverse complement strand
GGCGGCGCGCTCCTCGTCTGGCGCGGGCGGGAGATCGACGTGCTCGCGCTGGGTGAGGAGCCGGCTGCTGCTCTCGGACTCGATGTGGATCGGGCGGCCGGCCGGATCTTCGGCATCGCATCGCTGCTCGCCGCCGCCACTGTCGCCGCGGCGGGGCTGATCGGCTTCGTCGGCCTCGTGGTGCCGCATCTCGTTCGACGCGCCGGGGTGCGCCGTCATCGTCCCTTGATTGTCGGATCCGCGCTTGCCGGCGGGTTGCTCGTAGTCGGTGCGGACATCGCCGCACGCACCCTTCGGCCCCCGTCGGAGCTGCCGCTAGGCGCGATCACCGCGCTGATCGGTGTGCCGTTCTTTCTCGTTCAGCTCGCACGCCGCGCATGATCTCCTTCGAAGAGGTGCGCATTCGCTATCGTCGCGCACCTGGCCCCGCGGTGGACGATGTCTCCTTCGTGGTTCCGCGAGCACAGTTGACAGCCGTCGTTGGCCCTAATGGCAGTGGCAAAAGTACACTGGTTCGCGCTGTGCTTCGCCGCCAGCCGGTCGAGTCGGGACGGATCACCATCGACGGGACCCGGATCGACGAAGTCGACAGGCGCGCGCTCGCAAGGCGCCTGGCGATCGTTCCTCAGCGAGAGGAAGCCACCTTCGCGCTGCCGGTGCGGGAGTTCGTGGCACTCGGTCGTTTTCCGCACGAAGGCCAATGGGGGGCGCGTGCTCCCGCCGACGATGAGCTCGTCCGTCGCGCCGTCGACCGCGCCGGTATCGGCCACTTGGCGAGCAGGAGCACAGCCGAGCTTTCCGGCGGTGAATGGCAGCGCACGCGCCTGGCGCGCGCGTTGGCCCAGGGTGGTGAGGCGATCGTGCTCGATGAGCCCACAACCTTTCTCGATGTCGCGCACGAGATGGCAATGTTCGAACTGTTCGCCGAGTTGGCTGCCGACGGTATGGCGGTGATGGTCGTCAGCCATCGGCTCAATCTCGTCGCAAGGTTTGCGACATCGATTGTGCTGTTAGGTGAGGGCCGCATCGTCGCTCATGGTTCTCCGTCGGAGGTGATGCAGGGAGCCGTACTAGAGCGAGTGTACGAATGGCCACTCGTCGTTCTGCGCGACCCGGCAGTGGGTGCTCCGGCGCTCCTGCCCCTTCGCCGCTCGCGACGAACCCGATGAGTCGCCCGTCGCACCAATGTGTTGTCGTCTCATTCCTGATAAGGTGCTTGATGGTACGCGCAATAGTCGTCGTCATTCTGAACGTGCTCGCCTTTCCAGCGTGGACGCAGGAGGCGCAGGATACCGCCCGCCTGGCTGATGTCGTGATTAGCGCGGCTGCCGGTCCGGTGGATCGGAGCAAGGCTCCGGCGGTCGCCACCGTCCTCGACGGGCGTGCCCTTCGCGAGCAGGGAGTAACGTCGCTCGCCGACGCGCTGCGCGGGGTTCCGGGCGTCAGCGTTGCGCGCTCCGCATCGTTCGGATCCACCACGACCCTGTTCGTGCGCGGCGGGGAGCGCGACTACGTGAAGGTGCTCATCGACGGCGTTCCGGTAAACGAGCCCGGAGGTGACATTGATGTGGCTCACCTCGGAATTGCCGACGTCGAGCGGATCGAGATAGTGCGCGGCCCGGCGAGCGTGCTGTTCGGCTCCGATGCCATTAGCGGTGTGATTCACATCATAACGAATCGTGGGCAGCGGGGGATGCAGGCTACCGGCGTCGCTCAGTCGGGCTCGTTCGGCTCTCGCAATGGCGAGCTGTCCGTTCAGGGTGGGAACGGCGCCGCACGTTATGCGCTCTCGGCGTCGCATCGCGCATCCAGTGGAATTCTACCCTTCAACAACGATCATCGGGCGAACTCTCTAGGCGCATCGGTGGGATTGACTGGCCTGCGGGCGTCCGTTCGCCTTACCGGACGCCGATCGGCGGGCAGGTTCGAGTTCCCCACCGACGGCTCCGGTGTACCGGTCGACAGCAACCAGTTCACGCGCGAACTTCGAGATGTGCTAGGCATTGAAGGTACCGCTCTGCTGGGATCGCGCGCCGACTTGCGGCTGCTGCTTTCACATTCGGCTTTGGATCGCCGCTCGGCTAATTCCCCGGACAGCCCAGGTGACTCC
>JBGTNB010000372.1:0-7360 GCA_041743285.1 Gemmatimonadaceae bacterium | reverse complement strand
CACCGGCCGGTGCACCTCCGGCGCGCAGAGAGGAACAGCGACGCGGCGGCAAGCGCAAGAAAGGGAAGCGCGGAAGCGTGGATCAGGAAGCGGTCACGCAGAACATCGCGCGCACCATGGGACAGATGCGCGCGACGCCGACGAGACGCGGCGGTCGCCGCGACGATGGCTCCGCGCGCGAGGAGCTCGAGGCACAGCGCCGGGAAATGGCCGAGCGCGAGCGGAAGACGGTGCGCGTGAACGAATTCATCACGGTAAGCGAGCTTGCCGAAACCCTGGGTATTTCCGCGTCCCAGATCGTGGGATTTGCGTTCAAGAATCTCGGGTTAATGATCACCATCAATCAGCGGCTCGACTTCGACCAGATAGAAATGGTTGCTGGCGAGTTCGGTTTCCAGGCCATGCGCGAGGAGGAGTACGCCGCGCCGGCGGAGGAAATCGCCAAGGACGCGCCGGAGGACCTCAACTGGCGGCCACCGGTGGTCACCATCATGGGCCACGTCGACCACGGGAAGACATCTCTGCTCGACTACATTCGCACGGCAACAGTGGTTGCCGGTGAGGCTGGGGGCATTACGCAGCACATCGGTGCCTATCACGTATCCCTGCCTGACCGCCGGGCAATCACCTTTCTCGATACGCCGGGCCACGAAGCGTTTACCGCCATGCGCGCCCGCGGCGCCCAGATCACCGACATAGTGGTGCTCGTCGTTGCCGCCGATGATCAGGTGATGCCGCAGACCATCGAGGCCATTTCGCACGCCAAGAACGCCGGTGTGCCGATGGTGGTGGCAATCAACAAGATCGATCTGCCTAACGCAAACGTCGCCAAGGTCAAGCAGGACCTTCTCCAGCACGGGGTCGTCCTCGAGGACTTTGGTGGCGACACTCTGCACACGCAGATCTCGGCGAAAAAGGGCACCAACGTCCAGGAACTGCTCGATCAGATTCTACTCCAGGCCGAAATCCTCGACCTCAAGGCCAACGCCGACCGCCGCGCAAGCGGAACGGTGATCGAGGCGCAGCTCGATCCAGGAAAGGGAGCGGTAGCTACGGTGCTCGTGCAGAACGGCACTCTGCGCGTGGGTGATGATTTCATCGTCGGTATGTATTCCGGCCGCGTACGAGCGCTGCTCGATGAGCGCGGCAAGATCGTCAAGCAAGCGGGTCCGGCGATTCCGGTTCAGGTGCTCGGACTGAACGGCACGCCGACAGCCGGCGATCAGTTCATCGTCGTCGAGGATGCTCAGTCGGCGCGAGACATTGCGCAGCGCCGGGAACGGCTCGACCGCGAGGCCAAGAGCCGGCGCACGACCAAGGGCGCAGTGACCCTCGAAGACTTTATGACGCAGGCTGCCGCCGGTGAGACCCGAATGCTCAACCTGATAATCAAAGCCGATCAGGGCGGCCCGGCGGAAGCGCTTGCCGATGCATTGCAACAGCTGTCCAACGACGAAGTGCAGGTCGATGTCATTCAGCGCGGGGTCGGCGCCATCTCGGAGAGCGACATTCTTCTGGCCAAGACGGCCGGTGCCATCATCATCGGCTTCCACGTGCGCCCGGACACCAAGGCGCGTGCGTCGGCCGAGCGCGAAGGCGTGGACATCAAACTGTATCGCGTCATCTACGACGCGGTCTCGGATGTGCGAGCCGCTCTCGAGGGTCTGTTGCGGCCCGAACAGCGAGACGTCGTCACCGCCGAGATCGAAGTTCGCGAAGTGTTCAAGGTGCCGAAGGCCGGTACGATTGCCGGCAGCTTCGTTCGCAGTGGCACCGTCACTCGCGGCAACCGCATTCGCGTCATTCGCGATGGAGTCGAGGTTTACGAAGGCACGATCGACTCGCTCCGACGCTTCAAGGATGACGTGCGGGAGGTGCGCGAAGGGTTCGAGTGCGGAATCGGCATTGCCAATTTCAACGACATCAAGCTCGGCGACGTCCTGGAGACGTATCGCACGGAGGAGGTGGCGCGGACGCTTCAGCCGAGCCCCGCGTCCTGAGGCGTGGTGATCGGCGTGGTTTCGTGGGAGCTGCACTTGTCCAGCGCCGCTTCCCTCAAGGACAAGCGGTCCGTCCTGCGCAGCCTCAAGGACCGCCTGCATAACGAATTCAACGTGTCGGTGGCCGAGACCGGGCACCATGATGTGTGGCAGCGCGCCGAGATCACCGCGTGCACCGTTGCCACCGACCGCCGCCACGCCGCCTCGGTGCTCTCCTCGGCCGACCGGATGGTCGCCTCCGCGCCGACGTGCCGGATAATCGACTCCATTACAACCTTCCTGTGAGGCAGCGGAATGGCGCACGAAAGCCGTCGCAGTGAGCGCGTGGCCGAGGGCATTCGGGAAGAAGTGGCGCGCTTTCTTTCCACCGAAGCCAAGGATCCGCGCATCCAGGGTCTCGTGACCGTCACAGCGGTTGATGTAACCCCCGATCTGCGCACCGCCCGCGTCTTCGTCAGCGTCATGGGTTCCGACGCGGAGAAGCAGTCTACTTTCGAGGGTCTGGACAGCCTCGCCGGCTACCTACGCGGCTCGCTCGGACGCATTCTGCGCCTTCGCTTCGCCCCCGAGCTCAGCTTTCGCCTCGATCCGTCAGTCGAGCATGCGGCGAGGATCGAGACTCTCCTCGCGCGCATCAAGGACGGGACACTTCCGCCTGACGAGGATGTCGACGCGTGATGGGTTGCTGCTCGTGGACAAGCCGGCCGGCATGACATCGCACGACGTCGTGCTTGCCGCACGCCGCGCCATCGGCGAGCCGCGCATTGGACACGCTGGCACGCTCGATCCGTTCGCCACGGGTTTACTCGTTCTGCTGCTGGGGCGCGCCACCCGGCTGCTGCCGTACATGAACGGCGAGCCCAAGCGCTACCGCGCGACGATCCGTTTCGGCGTCGAGAGCGACACCGACGATCTCGAGGGATCGCCGGTCCGAACGGCGGCGCCTCCTACTCGTCAGGCAGTGGAGGACGCGATCCCAACGCTCACCGGCACTATCCAGCAGCTCCCGCCGGCGTTTTCCGCCAAGCACGTGGGCGGCAAACGGGCGTATGACCTCGCCCGCGCAGGCAAGGCACCGGCACTCGAGCCAGTGCCGGTGACCGTGCACGAGTGGCGGCTCGGCGCCTGGCACGAGCAAGATCTCGACGTAGAAATTACCTGCGGAGGCGGAACTTACATCCGAGCCCTGGCCCGCGATCTGGGACGACTCACCGGCAGTGCCGCCCATCTGCGCGCGCTGCGACGGACGGCGATCGGACCTTTCAAGGTCGAGGAGGCGGTATCCGTTTCCGATCTGCAGGAGCAGCGCGCGCCTCTCAGACCGCCGCTCGAGGCACTTGCGGGAATGGGCACCCAGCGACTCGCGCATGCCGACATAACGCGCGTTGTTCGCGGACAGGAAGTTCCGGCAACGGTCAGCGGTAACCGGGCGGCGCTGCTGGCTGCTGACGGGGAGACCCTTGTCGCACTCGCCGAGCGGCGCGGCGAACGATGGCAGCCGCGCGTGGTGATGACGAGGCCGGTGAAAGAGGGAGGTGAGGCGCCATCTTTAGGGAACGACGTTGGCTAGCCGATTCCTTGGATGGGAGGATTCCGGCCTCCCGCCCGACTCACCGGGCACCATCTGTACGGTGGGAACCTTCGATGGCGTGCACCGTGGTCACCAGTTGGTGCTGTCCCGCATAGCCGAGCATGCCGAGCAGACCGGGTTGCACAGTTTGCTGGTGACCTTCGATCCGCACCCGCTGGAGGTAGTTCGGCCCGAACATGCTCCGGCGCTGCTCACCGTCGGGCGCGAAAAGCTCGAGGTCGTGGCACAGAGCGGCATCAACTACGTCGCCATCGTTCCCTTTACCCACGCCCTTCGCCGGTTCACAGCTGCGCAGTTCGTGGACGAAGTGCTGCTGCGCCGCTTTCACGTTCGTCAGCTCGTGATTGGATACGATCACCACTTTGGCCGCGGGCGCGAAGGCAGCGCGGATGTCATGCGCGAGCTGGGCGAACAGCGGGGATTCGACGTCGAGGTGTTGGGGCCGGTCACGGCGACAGATGCGGCGCCGATTTCATCATCGCTTATCCGTCGGGCAATTGCGGCGGGGAACCTGGACGAAGGGGCCACAATGCTGGGCCGGCCTTATTCGGTGTCAGGGACCGTTCGCCAAGGGGACCGCCGCGGCCGCCTGCTTGGCTTTCCCACCATCAATCTCGGCTCGCCTCCTGGGCGGAAGCTTCTGCCGCCGAATGGTGTATACGCAGTTCGTGTGCGCTCGAGCGCCGGGACGTTTGGCGGTATGATGAACCTGGGTGGACGACCTACATTCGGCGACGCTTCCATTTCGCTGGAAGCCCACCTCTTCGAAGCCGACGTGGACCTGTACGGCCACCATGTCTCAATTGAGTTCCTGATATACTTGCGCGAGACGCGTCAGTTTGACGGGGCCGAGGCACTGATAGCGCAGCTACATAGGGACGCCGATGCCGCGAAGGCCGCGTTGACTCCGCACGGCGCTATTTCTAACCTTCAGGTCTCTCCTTAAACCTCTATCGCAGTCGAATGTCCATCCGCAATCGCGTTCTCATCATTGTCGCCCTGATCGCCGTTTCCGTCTACGCGCTCTTTCCGCGCGACGTGAGTGTGCGAATGCGGCACGCCGACGGCTCCTTCCGTGACACGACGATCCGGCGCGTGCCGCTCAAGAAGGGTTTGGATTTGAGCGGTGGGATGCATTTGGCCCTCGAAATCGACGAATCGCAGGGCACGGTCGCCGACAAGGAGGACGCGATCGAACGAGCGCTCAAGGTCGTTCGAACGCGCATCGATGAGTTCGGGGTCTCCGAACCGGTGGTGCAGAAGGTGGGAACCGACCGGATCATCGTTGAACTTCCTGGCATTGATGATCGGGAACGCGCCGAGGCGCTCGTAAAGCGCTCCGCATTCTTGCAGTTCCAGATGACCGACGAAACCAAGGCACTCGAGCGGGCACTGCCTCGCCTCGATCGCATCCTTCGGGACCGCGGCGAAGGGACCCGGGTGGCGACCGTGAGCGCCGATACCGCTTCGCGTCTGGCGCTGGACCAGCTCTTCACAACCGACAGCGCACCCCCCGGCGACACGGCCGTCGCCGATACCGCACAAAGCGATCTGGTGTTAGGTGCGGATGGCGCGCTTTCCAGCCTCATCCAACCGACCGGACTACCAGGCGAGTACGCGGTTCCGCAAGAAAACATATCCGCGGTGCGGCGCTATTTCAGTCTGCCGGAGGTTCAGGCTGCTTTTCCGCCAGGCAAGGTTGTGCGCTTCGGCGCGGAGGGCGATGCGGCGGCGCAGCCGGGGTTCAGAACCTTTTACGTCCTCGACGCGCGACCGATCATAACGGGTGAATATCTCACCGACGCGCGGCCGATTACCGATCCGATCGAAGGGAACGTCGTCTCGTTCGAGCTGAACAACCAGGGGGGGCGACGCTTTCGCGCCGAGACGCAACGGCACATCGGCGACTACATGGCGATCGTGCTCGACGATGTAGTGCAAGGGCAGCCGCCGGTGATCCGTGGTGCAATCGGTACTCGCGGGCAGATCACCATGTCCGGCAAACCGTTGCAGGCGGCGCAGGATCTGGCACTTGTGCTGCGGGCCGGCGCGCTTCCGGTCAAGCTGCAGGTCATCGAATCGCGGACGATCGGACCCAGCCTCGGTGAGGATGCGATTCGTCAAGGATTGTCCGCGGGCCTTCTTTCCATCGCGCTGGTAGTGCTGATCATGGTGGGCTACTACAAGTTCTCCGGCTTTCTGGCTGTCTGTGGTCTGGTCTTCTATGGCCTGACGACGCTCGCGATCCTGGCGGGATTCGATGCGGTTCTCACCCTCCCGGGCCTTGCCGGATTTGTGCTCTCGATTGGAATGGCGGTTGACGCTAACTTCCTCATCTTCGAGCGAATTCGGGAGGAGCTGGATGCGGGCAAGACCGTTCGGCGGGCTATCGATGGAGGATTCGACCAGGCGTGGAGCGCTATCGTCGATACCCATGTGACCACCGCTCTCACAGCGGCGATTCTCTATCAATTCGGGACCGGCCCGGTTCAGGGATTTGCCGTAGCCCTGCTCGCCGGACTTGCCGCGTCGCTCGTCAGCGCAATCTTCGTCGTAAGGACCCTGTTCCTCATCTGGCTTCAGCGGTCGCGTGAAGCCCAAACGCTGAGCATCTGATGCTGCGCATTCTGCATAACACGAAGATCGACTTCATAGGACGCTGGCGCACCGCCGCGATTCTGCTGGTGGTGTTCCTTCTTCCGGCAATGGTGCTCCTGCCCGTGCGAGGATTCCATTACAGCATCGAGTTCACGGGCGGCACGCTCATGCAGGTGCAGTTCCGCCAGGCGCCGCAGATTGGCGACGTCCGAAGCGCTCTGTCCGAGGCTGGGCTGCCCGGGGTGGAGATCTCCACTTTCGGAAGTTCCAACGAGCTTCTGATACGTGCCCAGGAGGAAGAGCACGTAGCGCAGCAGGAAGGCGGAGCCGAGACGGTCGCCAGCAGGATCACGAACGTACTCGGCGAGCGGTTCGGCGAGGGAGAATTCAGCGTTCTGCGGACCGAGGCCGTGGGACCCAAGGTGGGATCGGAGTTGCGGCGTCAGGCGGCGGTTGCACTGCTCATCGCGTTCGGCCTCACGCTGGTTTATCTCGCCTGGCGATTCGAGTGGCGCTTTGGCCTCGCCGCGGTGCTTGCTACGCTGCACGACATCGTGGCGACGCTCGCCTTCATGCTGTACATGAATATCGAGATCTCGCTTTTCGTAGTCGGCGCGATTCTCACCGTGGTCGGCTATTCGATGAACGACAAGGTGGTGGTGTTCGACCGGGTCCGTGAAAACCTGCGCAGCGATCATCGGTCATCGCTCAGGGATCTTCTCAATCGCTCTGTAAACGAGTCGCTTCCCCGTACGGTGATGACGGGGACGACGACGCTGGCCTCGCTGCTCGCTCTGCTCATCTTCGGAGGGGCGGTAATCCGGCCGTTTGCGTGGGTGCTCTCGTTCGGCATCATCATTGGAACCTTCAGCTCCATTTATGTCGCCAGCCCGCTCCTGCTGCTGATCGAACAGAAGTGGTCGCGCAAGGCTGGCGAAGCCACGGCCAAGGGCAAGCCGCGCGTGCCGCGCGAGGATCCTTCGGTCGCTCGACCAAAGGAGCCCGCCGGCGCCCGCTGATCTGGCCGAGGTGCAATCGGCCTTTATCGACAGTCACGCGCATCTGGCCGATCCGGCATTCGACGGCGATCGCGAGGATGTGATCGCGCGCGCCCGTGCGGCCGGCGCTCGCGGGATCGTCTGCATCGGCGAGTCGCTCGAAGCGGCGGGGC
>JBGTNB010000371.1:0-3328 GCA_041743285.1 Gemmatimonadaceae bacterium | reverse complement strand
TCCTCGTTCATGGCGGGCGCGCAACTCCGTTAAAGCGCAGCGATTCGGCCTCAGCAATCGAATCCTACACGATCTCAACGGTTTATGCCGCGCCCTTCATCCTCCGTGCCCCACCCTCGTGAATAATCCGGGCTAGCTCGGTCAGGATTTCGGGAGGCGTCATGCCACGAAAGCGGCCGCCGAGCTGCGAGACGCAGTCGAGATCGTATTCGTCGTCGGTGCCGCGCGTCGAGATCGTGGCGTCGATCGCCATAGAGCCCTGTGGGTAGAAGTGCTCGATCTGGTCGAAGAAGGCGGTCGTCGCCTCGAGATGGCGCCGCACCGCCTCGTAACGCGACCTGGCCTGGTCATGCAGCGAGGGCGGCAGCTGAACGCTGAGCGCGATCTCGGCGAGGATGCGGTCGAGAGGATCGTCGAAGGGATTGAGACCGTTCGGCGCAAGCTGGATGTTCACATCTATCTCCACGGCGGACTCAGCTGCATCTGTGCATCTCGCCACCGCCCCGCATTTGGGAGCTCGAGAACAAGAATCCGCCCAGGCCGTCCGCCGAGAAGCTGTCCGCGATTGCCGCCGCCTTGGGGGTGACCAGCGATTACTTGATCGGGGCTGATACGCAGACGCTCGGCGAGGCCGAGGACACCGCTTTCTTCCGGCAGTACAGCGGCCTCCCGGAGGAAACGCGCCGGCAGATTCGCGAAATGGCTCGCATACTCGACACTAAGACTCGCAGATGAGCGAGCCGACCCGTCTCCGACCGCTGAAGGAGGCGGCTCGCATTACGCAGATGCTCGACCTGGTCCTTGGAGCGGATCGGTTTGATCGCGCGCCGGTCGACGTTATCGGCCTCGCGCTAGAATACTCTCGCCAGGTCGCGCCCGACAGCTCCATCCACGAGGTGGTCGAGCGCGACATCCCGGGCTGCGCCGGCGCGTTGGTCTATGGGGAGGCCCGGCCGCGTCAATGGGCGATCATGTACCATGTCGGTCAGTCTGACGGACGTCGCTCGTTCACCGTAGGGCACGAGTTCGCCCACTATGTGCTTCACCGCCAGATGATTGAGGAGGATGAGCATTTCGATGGTGGCATCTATTGCGACGAGAACGCGGTTGTTCGTCGCGACGGGGCTGGTATTGAACAGGAAGCCGACCAGTTCGCCGCTGCGTTGCTCATGCCGGTTCATGACTTCCGTCGCCAACTGCCAGCCAGCGCCCGCTCCGATTTTGAAGCACTCGGTCGACTGGCAAGGCGCTACGGCGTTTCACTGACAGCAGCGATACTACGTTGGCTTGAATACACTGAGACACGGGCAATCATGTTGGTATCGAATGAGGGCTTCGCCCGCTGGGCAAAACCAAGTCAAGCGGCGCTTAAATCGGGGCAATATATCCGCACGCGAGACACAATCTTCGAACTCCCGCTAAAGGCCTTTGCGACACGACGCGATTATTCCGACGCAGCGCTGACCGGTGTTATGCAGCAAGCCGGTGTCTGGTTTCCCGAGCCGGTGCACGAGATGTGCCTCCGCTCCGATCGCTACGATCAAGAGATCACAGTGCTGCAGTTTGAAGCGGACGGTCCACGCTTTCAGGAGGAGGAAGAGGAAAGCGACGTATTCGACCATTTCCTGCGGAACTCTTAGGCTCCGAATTGTGAAGCCTAACCGCGCATTCCGAAACGATACGCTGCGTAGTTCCTCGGGCCGTATGCCTGCAAGTCCGCATTGGGTCAGGTGACTATGAGCGATGAGCACGGAATTGGATCTCCCAAACGGTCGGGTGTGAGGGAAGCATCGCAGCGGCGGCGGCGCCGACCATCCCGGCGAGGGTCGAAGAGGCGGCACGCGCTTTGGGCGGCGCTGCACGGTTCACAGGCTCGGCAATGTGGCGTTTGACACGAAACGGCACATTTCGCGCGGCTCAGGTCGAAAGCACCGCCTCCACCCGCTCGAGCAATGGCTGCTCGGTCGAGGTCGCTCCGCCACTGCCTCGCTGCCACCCTCAATCAGATGCGAGGAGATCCGAGGTTGGACCAACTTGGTTCGAGTTGCTACAACGGGACGCGAATGGAGTGCTGCGCGATGGCCGCGTCAGTCGAACCTGAGATCGTTGTCAAGATCGCAGAGGCGAAGGGCCGTCTCTCCGAACTCATCCAGCGCGCCGAGGCCGGCGAGCGGGTTGTGATCGCCCGCGGGAACGACCCTGTCGTCGTCCTGCAGCCCGTCCACCCCGTCGACTCGCCGATCGGAATCTTCGCCCGCATGGGCGTCTCCGTCGACCTCGAGCGCGTTCACGCGGGGGTCGACACGCCCTGGACCGAAGAGGAGCTCGACGCGTTCGAGGGCGACCTGGAGGACGAACTCAAGCGCTGATGGCCGTCTACCTGATCGACACGAACGCGCTCATCTTCGCCTTCACCGGCTCGCCACGCCTCTCCGTCGCCGCGGCCGGCATCATCGGCGACCAGAGCCACGAGCGGCTCGTCTCGCCCGCATCGCTCTACGAGATCGCGCTGAAGCACAAGCGCGGCCGGCTCCCCGTCGACCCGGCCGACGCACAACGCGCCATCGTGCGGTCCAGGCTGCAACCCGTGCCGCTGTCGGCCGAGACGATGATCGTCGCCGCCACGCTCGAGTGGGAGAACCGCGACCCGTGGGACCGCGTGATCGCAGCGACCGCCATCGCTGCCGGTGCACGCCTCGTGTCGTCGGATGCTGCCTTTGACGCCCTCAAGGGGCTCGAGCGCATATGGTGACGCAGGACCACGACGGCCTCGGCGAGTTCCTCCCGCTCGCCACCGCCGACCGCCTCGCGGCTCACCTGACGCCCGCTGACGTTCCGACCTGGTCTACCTCAAGGCGGGGCATTTCGCCCCCGCCAGCGTCCACTCGCCTGGCCGCCGTCCGACGCCGCCGCGCTGCGCTTCATCGCCCACCATCTCTTCCGTGCAGAACGGCACCCTCGCCGTCGTTAGAGGGGGATCAAGCTAAAGGAGCGGCCCTCACCCCCTCGAGCGCTCAACCAGCGCCGCCCCTACTCCGCCGTAGCTCAGGACGATCCCCGCGCATGCGGGGGAACCATTTCATGGAGGTCATCGGCTGCCCTCCAGGGCGGACGATCCCCGCGCATGCGGGGGAACCGCGGATCGGGAGCCGCTCGAAGCCTGGGTGAGGGGACGATCCCCGCGCATGCGGGGGAACCACGTGCGCCGCAATCGTCAGCAGCTCGCCGCTGGGACGATCCCCGCGCATGCGGGGGAACCTCAAAGCGACACGACGCGCGTCTTGCGGCGACGGGACGATCCCCGCGCATGCGGGGGAACCGTCGAATG
>JBGTNB010000370.1:0-4999 GCA_041743285.1 Gemmatimonadaceae bacterium | reverse complement strand
GCCGGCGCCGGGGCGCAGCCACCGGCGGTTCAGCGCGCGGGCATTGGACGGGCAGCGGACACGGCGACGCTCGATTTCGCGACCGGTGGCGTGCGGGTGATCCTTCGGCGTAGTGCCGCCAACGACGTCGTGGCTGCCAATCTCTATTTGTTGGGCGGCGTAAGGCAGGTGACCGTCGAGAACGCGGGGATCGAGGCGTTCGTGCTCGCCGCTTCGGAACGCGGCACCACGAAGTTCCCAAAGGATCGCGCCCGCCTGACGGCGGAATCGTTGGGCAGCACGTTCGTCATTGAGCCGACGGAAGACTGGACCATGTTCGGCTTTCGCGCCCTGCGGGTGAACCTCGACAGTACATGGGCGCTGTTCGCCGACCGGATCATGTCGCCCACTCTGGCTGCTAATGACATCGAGCTGATTCGCGCGCAGTTGCTCACCGAATCCCGCGGGCGTCGCGATTCGCCGGACGCGCTCGTCCACTACCTTGCCGACAGCCTCGCCTTTGCCGGTCATCCGTACGGCCTCTCGCCGATCGGTACCGAACGCTCGCTTGCGAACCTGACGAATCGCTCACTGCGTTCGTACCGTGATTCGCAGTTCGTCACATCCCGCATGTTGTTGGTGATAGTCGGCAACGTCGAGCGTACCGAAGTGGAACGGCTGGTACGCGGCACACTCGGTAATCTTCCGCGCGGCGCCTATGAATGGAGCGCACCGGCGGCAGCCCCCGTGCACGACGGAACGCTGGCGGTGGTGCAGCGTTCGCTCCCGACGAATTATCTGCTTGGCCGGTTCACCGGACCGCCGGCGGCGGAGTGGGGCGATTATCAGGCATTGCGTGTGGCGATGGCGATTCTGTCCGGCCGGTTGTTCAATGAGATCCGCGCTCGCCACAATCTCACCTATGCAGTGGACGCGATTTTCACCGACAGGGCGATTTCGTCCGGCGGCATCTACATCACGACCGTATTTCCCGACTCGGCGCTGACTCTGATTCGGCGAGAGGTGGTCCGGCTTCAAACCGACGTTGTCGAGCCATCGGCGCTCGGAAGGCTGGTACAGGGATTCCTCACCGAATATTTCCTGAACAATGAGACGAATGCCGAGCAGGGCGACTTTCTGGCGCGTGCGGCACTATACCGAGGGGACTATCACGCGGCCGGAGAGTTCGTCGAGGAACTTCGCCGCGTTACACCGGAGGATGTTAGGCGTGTGGCGCGAAAGTATGTTCGCGCGCTGCAATGGGCGTACGTCGGAGACCAACGCCGAATTACCAGTGCCCGGGCAACCGCCCTGGATTAACGGGCAATCGCAGATTACCACTACTTCGTCGATTGGCGAAATCTGCGAAATCTGCGGTTCTTTCGCAGTTGGCATTCCCTTTTCTTGCCCACGTGTCGGCGGTCTTCCGCAATGACACGAATAGCTTAAAAGGAACCCAACCATAGACGATGCCGAGTGAACACATGCATAGCCGAGGTCGTTATTAATTGCAGAGTTCACTATCGACACGGCTGACCATCTTGCCAATCGACCAGTAGTCGCAAGATCTGCGGTTGTCATGGTCGTTCGCGACAGATCGAGTCGCTTGACATTGCCTAGCTTGAATCGCGATACACGTCGCGACTCGTGTAGCAATCTCCCGAGCACCTTGTTCAGTGTTCTTCCTCCGTAAAGGACGGCAATGGCTCGGTACCGTCTCGCAAGGCAATCGGTTCGACTGAAGCGGGGAGGGGTGCGTAGCGGGTCGCCAGGGCGCCGTAGAGAGCTCCAACCGCCGTGCCAGCCAGCGCTACGCCGCCTATCGGGAGGAGGTCCCACGGCTCGATCAGCGGTATGAGCCATGGGGTGATGGCGCCGAACGCGGCGCCGAGGACGGCGCCGAGCGCCGCTGATCCGGTTTCCGTTTCATGGCCCACCCAGCGCATAAGCGCGGTATGCATGACGCTGGCGACGAGCGCCGTTGGGAGCGCGGCGATATACGTACCTATGAAGGCGAGAAGTGCCAGTAGGATGGAGGCGAGCCCGTTCCCATCGACTATCGCGATTACGAGGTAAGCCGCGGCGATGACGCCAGCGATGAGTGGCATGACCCGCCGCAACAGGACGAATGCACGGTCGATGTAGCCGTATCCCCGGGTAGCAGGAAGAGGCGCCGGAAGGTCGGCCTCGAGGTAGAGCGCGAGCAGCTCCGAAACACCGTCTTGAAGCATCTCACGCGCATGTTCCGGGGTGGTCGGCGCCAGGCCCGGTATTTCCACCGGTAGCTCGATTACGTCGACGAGCTCACCGTCCCGGTAGAACCAGACCGCCGCCGCCGATTCCCGCATTCCGGCGACATCCTGCCGCTCAGTTATGCCGCGGTAGTCGGCACGCAGCCGAACGCGCGCGAGCGGCTCCTCATAACGAGCCAGCACCTCCTGCGCCGCCGCGCCGATTCCGGACACCAGCTCCGATCCCATGGCGAATCATAGTCGCGGGAAGCGGGAAGCGGGAAGCGGGCGGAACGGGAAACGGGAAATGGGAAACGGGAAACGGGAAACGGGAATCGGGAAGCGGGAATCGGGAATCTCGGGATGGGACTGGGAATCGCAAACGGACGCAGCTCCGGCCGCACTGCACTCGTCAGGCGGTTTTGCGTTTCCCGTTTCCCGTTTCCCCCTTTCCCGCTTCGGCCCGATTCCCAATTCCCGATTCCCAATTCCCGGAAACTCACACCGCCTTCACCTCCGCTACCAGCTTCGTGATCGAGGCTTTCGCATCGCCGAACAGCATCGACGTCTTGGGATTGTAGAACAGGTCATTCTCGATTCCGGCGAAGCCGGGATTCATGCTGCGCTTCAGAACGATGATGCTCTTCGCGTGGTCCACGTCGAGGATCGGCATCCCGTAGATCGGACTGGCCGGATCGTTGCGTGCGGCTGGGTTAACCACATCGTTCGCGCCGATTACCAGTGCGACGTCGGCACGGTCGAACTCCGGGTTGATGTCATCCATGTCGTACAGCTTGTCGTACGGCACGTTGGACTCGGCAAGCAGCACGTTCATGTGTCCGGGCATGCGGCCGGCCACCGGGTGAATGGCGTACTTCACCTCACCGCCCCGTTTCTCGATCTGCTCGGCCAGCTCCCGCACTGCGTGCTGCGCCTGCGCGACGGCCATCCCGTATCCGGGAACGACGATTACCGAGCGCGCATAGGCCAATTGGAGTGCGGCGTCTTCCGGGGCGATCGATTTCACGGTGAGCCCCTCGGCGGTGCGTCCCGACGCAACTGCCGTCGTACCGCCGAATGCCCCGAAAAGCACGTTGGTCAACGAGCGGTTCATCGCCTTGCACATCAGCTGGCTCAGGATGATGCCTGACGATCCAACCATCGCACCGGCGATCATCAGCACGTGGTTGTTGATGACGAATCCCGTCATCGCCGCCGCGATTCCCGAATAGGAGTTCAGGAGCGCGATGACAACCGGCATGTCCGCGCCACCGATCGGCAACACTAGAAAGACGCCGAGTAGCAGCGACACGCCAACCACCGCGTAGAATGGCCAAAGGAGCGCTTCGGCCGTCATCAGCTGGTACGCGCTGAGTGCGATCACTACCAGGAACCCGAGAGCGTTCACCACCTGCAGCCCGGGAAAAGTGATCGGGCGTCCGGTCAGCAATTCCTGCAGCTTGGCGAAGGCGACCAGGCTACCGGTGAACGTTACGGCGCCGATCAGGAGCGCCAGCTGGATCGCGATGCCGTTCATCAATGGCACACTGCTGCCGACGAGCTCCGAGCGAAGAAATTCCGCGCCGCCGACGAGGAGCGATGCGGCACCGCCGAAGCCGTTAAGCAGCGCCACCATCTGCGGCATTGCAGTCATCTTGACCGTGCGCGCCATCCATAGACCTAACGCCGTCCCGACGACGATGCCGGCGACGATGACCTGATACGAGACGATCTGCCGGTCGAAAAGCGTGATGACGATCGCGATCAGCATCCCGAGCCCCGACAGGCGGTTGCCTTGCCGCGCCGTTGCCGGGCTGTTCAGCTTCTTGAGACCTACGATAAAGAGGACGGCGGCGAGCAGATAACTCAGCTCGACAACTGCGTGCGGCATCATGCTGCCTTGTCCCGTTTGAACATTTCGAGCATGCGGTCAGTCACGGCGTATCCGCCGGCCACGTTGAACATTGCGAACACGATCGCCAGAAATCCGATAACGGTGGATATCCACCCATGCCCCCCGCCGGCGACCACCAGCGCTCCCACGATCGTGATGCCGCTGATGGCGTTCGCGCCTGACATGAGTGGGGTGTGGAGCGTGGGCGGCACGCGGTGGATCAACTCGAATCCGAGAAAGGTGGCGAGCGTGAAAATTACGATGTTGATCATGAACTCGGGGGGAGGAGGACCAGGAGCGGGTGGGCCAGGGATCAGGACAGCAGCATCGCGCTTACGATTTCATCCTGTTCGTTGAGCACCAGCGCACCTTCCGGCGCCAGGTGCTTGATGAGCGTCTCGATGTTTCGGGAGAACATCTGGCTCGCGTGAAGCGCCACCGTCGAAGGGAGATTGGTCGGTCCGAGGATCTGCACGCCGTTTACCGCGACCGTCTCGTCAGGTTTGGTCAACTCGCAGTTGCCTCCCGCCTCGGCGGCAAGATCGACGATTACCGATCCGGGGCGCATCGAGTGTACCATCTCGCCGGTGATCAGCCGCGGCGCGGGGCGCCCGGGAATGAGCGCTGTCGTTATGACCAGGTCCTGATCGACGATGTGCCTGGCGATCGTCGCCAGAGTCCGTGTTTGTTCGTCCTCCGTCTGTTGGCGTGCGTAGCCGCCGGCGGTTTCGGCGCTCTGCGCCACCGCCTCCGAGCTGACGAAGGAGGCTCCGAGGCTCTGTACCTGTTCGGCGGCGGCTGGCCGAATGTCGAACGCCGACACGATCGCGCCCAGACGCCGGGTAGTGGCGATCGCCTGCAGGCCGGCGACGCCGGCGCCGAGCACGAACGCGCG
>JBGTNB010000369.1:0-2361 GCA_041743285.1 Gemmatimonadaceae bacterium | reverse complement strand
CCCTGTGAAATGCGCCGCTACCGCGCCGAATGCAAGGCCGTCATGTTTCCTAACCCCGTACCCGATCGTGAGTTCGATATTCGTGGCGTTCGGTCGCCGCGCACGCCTTCAAGCCGCTTCCCATGAGTCTCCGAACACGCTTGGCCATGTACGCGCACCCTCGCAACTGGCTCGACAAGGGGTTGGAGCTCACGTGGCGCGCATTCCCCGGTTCAACCGGCTCAACGACCAAGACCACCTGGCCGGTGGACCGCGAGGCGCTCAAGGACGTAGTAGTGCGGTGGCCGTGGGTCGAATGGAAGGCGCGCCGCATGATGGGTGTCCAGGTGCGATACTGGCTCGATCAGTACGTTCGCACCGTAGATGCGGACATACCCCAACCGTACGACAGGGTCATCAATTTCGAGGTGGACATCCGGGGGTCTCGTCACTCGGTGATGGTCGAGACTTCCGACTATCCCGAACTCAACGAGATGGCGTATGCCGACGCCGAGCTCTATTTCAAGATGGAGTTCGCCAAGGCCGGCTATGGGAAGCGGGACAGGCTGCTACCCGGCGGTTACACGCCCAACGACCTCGCCATATACCGCTACCTGCCGCGGCTGAGAGCGCTTCGGGATCACGCGGCGCCCCTGTATGAAGTTTCCGGACGCTATGGCTTGAGCATGGAGAAGCGCCGCACACCCCTGGAGATTCTGCGCGGGAGCAGCCGCTTCAACTACTACGGCGGGGAGGGGAAGGTACGATACAGCCGCTATCTCCGCGAGGCCGCCCGCTCCAAGGTCTGCATCGACCTCCCCAGCATGAGCTCTGTGACATTTCGCATGATCGACTATCTCGCGATAGGCTCGTGCATAGTCGGCCCGCCGCACACGAACAAGATGATCGAACCTTTCGTTGACGGAGAGCACGTAGCCTACTGCAAGCCTGACTATTCGGATCTCGAGGAGGTGTGCGTCCACTACCTGGAGCACGAGGACGAGCGCCGCAAGCTGATCCGGAACTCGCGCGCGTTCTTCGACACCTATCTGCATCCAAGGCAGCTCGGTGCCTATTACGTGCACCATATGCTTGCCAGTCTGGGATAGCGTGCCGGCCACGCATGCTATCCCGGCTTGTGCCGGGGTGATCGAAGCCAGGCGCCCGATTTGCCGGTTCGTATGGCGAGAAGAGCGATGGCAAGGCGCCACACCACGTAGACCGGCATTCGGAGGAACGCCATCGCGATGATGCCCGGGCGTGGATGCCTCGCCCAGGCGACCGCGGTCCAGACGATGGTTGGAAGGAGCGATAGCAGTAGCGCGAGGGCCGCGACGCGCGCAGCCGTCACGCCGGTCAGCCATAACAACGCTCCTGCCAGCACCGCTACCGCGGCGTGCAGAATCGGACCGGGGATAGAGAGCTCGCCGATTGCGTCGATTTTCTGGTGCCAACCGATCGCGCGACTCGTAAGGATCGGACCGAGGTGGGTTCGAAACACAATCCACCGGCCGGCCTGCCAGCGTCGCCGCTGAACAGTGCCTTGCGCGAGCGTTTTCACTTCCTGTGCGAACAAGAGTGCTTCGCGCGCATATGCGATGTGCTCGCCCCGTTCGGTGTAACGGGCGTACAGCTCCCAATTCTCGGTAAGCGAATCATCTACCCAGCCGGCGCGTTCCAGCACGCCGGTGCCCAGCACCATGCCGTTTCCGGTGAGTGGAACGTTGAGCCCGGCGCGCGCCTTGGCGGGATACTGGCCCCGATACCGAACTGCCGCAAGCAGCTCGCCTAGCGACGCGAGCCAGGACTCCGAAGGATTCCACGTGCCGTGATACGCCTGCGCGGCGACTTCGCGCAGCGCTCGCAGCCGGCCCAGCGCATCGGCGAAGTCCGGATCGACGATCGTGTCGGCGTCGATGATCACCACGGCATCGTAGTCGGCAAGCTTCACCTGAGCCATCGCCCACGCCAACGCCGGCGGCTTACCGCGCCGAAGCGTATCGAACCGTTCCAATACTTCGGCGCCTAACGTGCGTGCTACCTCCGCCGTGTCGTCGGAGCAGTTGTCGGCCACCACGATGACACGCGAGTCCGACCGCGTGCTCAGCATCGCCAACAGAGACTCTACGCAGGGCGCGATAGTGAACGACTCGTCGTGCGCCGGAATCAGAAAGAGGAGCGATGCGCGGGCCGGGGGTGCAGCTGGCGCCGGCATGCTACGGCGCAGGAGCATGAGCACGTCCGACAGCAGCGGCAGGAGCCAGAGAATGGCAAGCGGTATCAGCGCGACCGCGATGGCGGTCGCGAGCAGCTCGAGCAGGATGGGCATGCAGCTACGTCAAGCGGCGGCCCGGGATGGTGGGCGGCTGGACGCGCATGGGC
>JBGTNB010000368.1:0-2527 GCA_041743285.1 Gemmatimonadaceae bacterium | reverse complement strand
CGACGAGTAACTGTTCGGCGCGTGTTCCGCCCCCAGGGGGCCGGCGCGTGGGCCCTCGTCGGTTGTCGGCGTGCGCGGCGTGGCCCCGGCCGCACCAGTGCGCGTGTGGCAAGCTGTGCCAAGGCGGAAAAGCCGGCCCGGGAGCGGGGAGCCAGGGTCTGAGCACGGGGATTCTGTTGACTCGAGAGACGCGAGACCCCGCTCATGTTTCCTATCGTCCCCGAAACGCGACGCCGATCTTGTGACCGTTCGCTCGAGGGCGGCCCAGCAGGATCATGAGGACCACTATGGCAGGCCGAAGCGCTGAGCATCGCGAATCGCTCACTCGCGGCACGGGACGTGTTCGCAGTATATATGTTACTTTATAGTGACATGTCGCCCCGTACTCATCCACTCGCACCTTCGGACCCGCTCGAGAGTGTCTGGCGGGCATTGTCTGACCCCACGCGCCGGGCATTGCTCGACGTGCTGCGCGCAGGCCCGAGAACCACGGGCGACCTGGTGGATGCCTTTCCCCAGTCGCGGGTCGGCGTCATGAAGCACCTGGACGTCCTCGTCACCGCGGGGCTCATCGTCGTTCGCCGCGAAGGTCGGGAGCGATGGAATCACCTCAACGCCATCCCGCTCCAGCTCATGTATGAGCGCTGGGTACGGCCCTACGAAGCCATGTGGGCTGCGCCGCTCCTTCGCCTGAAGGACTCGCTCGAAACGTCAATTCTCTCACCCGAGGACCCCACGATGACGAGCAAGACCATTCCCTCCCTCATGCCCCTGCACGTCGCGGGCATCATGAGGGTCGAGCTTTCGATCCCCATCGAGGCACCGATTGAGCGCGTATGGCGGGGGCTCACCGAGCAGGTCGACCTCTGGTGGCCGCGCGACTTCTTTGCGTCGCGAGACCCGCTTCGCATGCGCTTCGACGCGAACTTGGGCGGGTGTCTTTACGAGGAGGGGCCGAACGGCGGCGGAGTCATCTGGTACACGGTAATCGCCATCACGCCCGGACGCTCGGTCGACCTGGCTGGACACCTCACTGCGGCATTTGGCGGACCATCGCAAACGATCCTCCGTCTCGCGCTCAGCGAGCAGGGGGAGCATACCGTGCTGGACCTGACCGATTCGGTGCTGGGAAATGTAGGCGAGCGAACTGCTGCGACAAACGAAGAAGGCTGGCGTGCTCTCTTCGAGACGGGCTTCAAGTCGTTCGTTGAGAGCAACCGTGAAAATTAGGCATGCCTGAAGCTTTGGGGTGGGATTCCCCACGGATGTCTTTCGTGTCGACGAAAAACCGCGATCTTCCTGCCGGAGGCCGCAACCGAAGCACTACTCTCCTGAGTCTGTTGTCGAAGGCAGCGTCAATAAATAAACTTTACACAGTGACATGCGGCCGAATGAGATAGTTCCACCGCTGACGGACCCGCTGTGCATGAAACGTGCAAGTCAGATGACGCAACTACGTCCACTTGCTGGTCAGTGAGGATGCACAGGGGCGGTCTCGCGGATGATGCAGGCGGTCGGCCGCCGCTATGTGCGTGCTTTCAATGCACGCCATGGCCGGACAGGGACGCTATGGGAGGGCCGTTACAAGTCCTGTCTGGTCGACAGCGACCGTCACCTGCTGGCGTGCCTGCGTTACATCGAACTCAATCCGGTGCGTGCGGCCATGGTGCAATGGCCATGGCAGCATCGCTGGTCGAGCGTGCATGCGCACCTCGGGCTGCGCCGCAGAACTCACGTACAACCCCGCACGGTGGCTACCTCGCAATGGGTCCCGATCCTGGCAGCCGAGCCGCAGCGTAACGCGGCTTGCTGCTGGAGCCGTTGACACCGGAGCAGGTGGAAAGCATCCGCGACCATTCGCGGCAGGAGCGTGCGCTGGGGTCGCCACGCTTTCAGGCCATGGTTGAGAAGACGTTGAATCGTCCGGCGCGTGTCAGGTCCGCAGGACGACCGCGGACGCGCGGGGCTGATTCAAAAGCTAATGTTCCCTGACCCCTTTTGCCTCTCCTGGCCCGGAATCAGGGCGCTTGCGGAACAGCTTCACCCACGCGGTGACGAACCCCAGCAGCACGGCGACGGCAATGGTCAGCGTGATATCCGGAGCGCCCTCCCACATGGCGACATAAGACACATGGACGAACAGGGGTACGGCGACAATTGCCGCCACTGGCAGCAAAATATCGAATGCGATGACCTTCCACCTGTTCCCGCCGGGACGTCGCACGGCCCGCACGAGCCCCCACACGCCGAACAACAACAGCAGGAGCGACCCGGCGGCGATGGCGATGTACACATCGCGCAGTGGGCGACCGCGCTCCGGTAGCGGCCGCTGCTCCATCAACGCGACGACCCCGGCGGCGACATCGCGGGTGTGGTCGCCGAACATCGTCGACATGTTGGTGAGGACGATCACGCCGCTCCGGGATTGGGGCAGCATCACCACCGCGCCGCGGTACGAGGGCAATGCGCCGCCATGCCACAGCGACGGAACGCCGGCCGTCGTGCCTGCGCGCCAGCCCATGGCGTA
>JBGTNB010000367.1:0-5564 GCA_041743285.1 Gemmatimonadaceae bacterium | reverse complement strand
GCCGCGAAGTAGCCGTGCCGTCGTCGCCGACCACCGGAATGCTCGACGCATGACGGAGCCGCGGGGCGGCGTGGCGAACCCTTCTCCGATCGGCGGCGTCACCGAACCGCGCCGGGTGGCCGCCGAGGTGTGCGCGGACCTGCGGCGCGGATCGCTTCTCGATCCGGCGTTTGATGTGCGCACCGATCGTCTTGACGCGCGCGACCGGCGCTGGTTGCAGGAGCTGCTGTACGGCATGCTGCGCCGCCGCTCGATTCTCGACGCTCACCTCGATGACCGCGTGCGGGGCGGGCTCGCCCGGCTGGATGCCGATTTGATCGATTTGCTGCGGCTTGGTGCCTATCAACTGCTGCACATGGGCAGCGTGCCGGCGTATGCAGCCATCGCACAAACGGTGGAGCTGGCCAAGGAGCGGCACGGCATGGGCGCCAGCAAGCTTGCCAACGCCGTGCTCCGCCGACTGGACCGGGAACGCGAGGCGCTGACACTCGCCGAGCCTGGCGATCCGCTGGCGGCGCTGGCGCTGCGACACTCGCATCCCAGATGGCTGGTGGCTCGCTGGCTCGCACGCTGGGGCGCCGAGGAGACGGAGCAACTGCTGATCGCGAACAATCAGGAGGCCCCGGTCGTGCTGAGGCCATACGGAGTGGTGCGCGAGCAGCTCGATGCAATGCTCGAATCAGCGGGGGTCGCCACGCTGGACGCGCCACTGGTATCGGACAGCATCCAGCTGGCCGGCGGCGCTTCGCTCACCGAACTGGGCGCCTATCGACAAGGTCTCTTCTTCGTGCAGGATCCGGCAGCCACCCTGGTGACGCGTTATGCGGCAATCGAGCCTGGGATGGTGGCGGCCGATCTGTGCGCCGCACCGGGCGGCAAGTCGCTGGAGCTGGCACGGAACGGCACCGTCGTGGCGGCCGACCGCTCATTTCCACGCATGCTCCGGTTGCGAGACAATGCGCGGCGCGTCGACGCTTCCGGCTGCTTTACCATTGTCGCCGACGCGCGACATCCGGCAGTGCGTCCAATGGGCGCTGTTCTGATCGATGCGCCGTGTACGGGAACGGGAACGTTTCGGCGGCATCCCGACTCGCGCTGGCGGCTGAGAATTTCCGATCTGGCGGTAATGGCCGCCCTGCAGCGATCAATTCTTCACGCCGCAGCCGAAGCGGTATTGCCGGGCGGTCTGCTCATCTATGCTACCTGCTCGCTCGAACCAGAGGAGAACGATGCGCAGCTCGAGGCGTTCTTGAGCGAGCACGGAGACTTCCGACTCGAGCCACCTCCCGAAGGTGCGGTTCCGGCTTCAGTGCTCGATGCGGGGCGATTGCGGGTGCTGCCGCAGCGGAATGGCGCCGATGGTGCGTTCGCGGCGCGACTACGGAGGCTTTCCACTTGAGATGGCGCGGCCGCGCGCGAAGCCTGCTGCCATACGTGGTCACTGGGGCGGCCGGTTTTGCCGTTGCCTACCTCATTGTGGCGCTGTTCATCTTTCCCAAACAGCTCGTCTCCGATGACACGAACGTTCCGAGCGTCATCGGCATGACCTACGACGAAGCGAGTGCGCGCCTGGACCGGGAAGGTTTTCGGATAGGCACCGGCGAGCAACGCTATCACGCAAGTGCGCCGCAGGGATCCGTGCTGGAGCAGATGCCGCCTGCCGGATCGCGCGAGCCGCGCGGCACGACCGTCACGCTTGACCTGAGCCGCGGGCCGCGGTTCGGTGAAGTGCCATCACTCGTTGGGCTTGCGCAGCCCGAGGCGGAGCGACTGCTCAACGAAGCAGGGCTCGACCGCGGCATTGTCACCGAACAGGCCAGCGACGAACCACGGGGCCAGGTGCTCTCGAGCACCCCCGGGGCGGGCAACCGCGTCGCGCTTCCGGCCACGGTAGCTCTCTCGGTCTCGACCGGCCCGGGCGCGGTAGAGGTGCCTGACGTGGTTGGGCAGAGCCTTAGCGAGGCACGAGCACTGCTGCGACAGCTGGGTTTTCGGGTGCGCACGAGTACGGATTCGCTCAGCACCATGCCAGAGGGGATGATCGTCGGCCAGCGCCCCGCTCCCGGCTCGAGTTCTCCCTCCGGGGCGCTGGTGACGATCACCGTTTCGGCCGGCACGGCCAACATGCCGTGAGTGTCCGAATCGCTCCCTCGGTTCTGAGCGCGAACTTCGCGCATCTGGCCGACGAGATAGGCCGCCTGGAGTCCGGAGGCGCAGACTGGGTGCACGTCGATGTGATGGACGGTCGCTTCGTGCCCAACCTGACGTTCGGCGCCAAGGTCATTCATACCCTTCGCAACAGCACGAACCTGCCGCTCGACTGCCACCTGATGGTCGTGGAGCCCGAGCGTTACTTCGACGCATTCGCCGAGGCGGGCGCATCCGTCATAACGATTCACAGCGAGGCCTCCCCGCACCTCCACCGCCAGATCGCGCGTATCAAGGAGCTGGGTTGCATCGCCGGCGTCGCGATCAATCCGGCAACGCCGGTCGAGGCCGTCCGGGAGATCGCTCCCGATCTCGATCTGCTGCTCATCATGACGGTGAATCCCGGCTTCGGCGGACAGAAGTTCATTCCGGCGTCGGCGGACAAGGTGCGGCGCGCGCGCCGGCTGCTCGACGAAACCGGAAGCCGCGCGGCGCTGGAGGTCGATGGCGGTATCACGCGCGACACCATCGCCGCCGTTTGGCGCGCCGGGGCCGACACGTTCGTTGCCGGCCAGGCGGTATTTGGCTCTGAGGATGTGGCGCAGGAGATTAGCGCCTTGCGAGCGCGCTGCGCGGAGCATGTGTGACACGCCGCGCTCAGTGGCTCATCGTTGCCGCCGTGATTCTCTTACTCGGCGCAGGTGCCGCGGCCGCGACATATGCGATGAGGGACCAGTTTTTCCTCGTCGGTGTGGGGTCGCGTGCGCCGGACTTCTCCGCCAGCACTCTGGACGCCGAGCCGGAAATCAGGGGAATTTCGGACTATCGCGGCGACGTGGTGCTGCTCAACATCTGGGCGACCTGGTGCGGTCCGTGCCGCGTCGAAATGCCGGAGATCCAGGCGCTGTACAGCACCTTCCGTCCCGAGGGATTTCGCGTCGTCGCGGTTTCGATCGACAATCCGGGCATGGAACACGCGATCCGCGGATTCGTCAGGGACTACGGATTGACGTTCGACATACTCTATGACCCGTCAGGCGAAATTCAGCGCACCTATCAGTCCAGCGGAGTACCGGAGACATTGATCATCGGCCGAGACGGAGTCATTCGGAAGAAGGTGATCGGAGCGATCCGCTGGAATTCCGAGGCCAACAAGGCACTCGTCAGGCAGCTGCTGGCCGAGCCGAGGCCTGCCTGATGCCTACGCCCCGCCCCCGCACAACCATCCAGCGCCGCGCCATTACGGCGGTGACGACGCGCCTGCCGCTCAAGTTCGCAGCGATAGCGTTCGCGCTCGTGCTGTGGGCGATCGTCAGCATCGAAGAACCGACCGAGGACGTGGTCGAGGTTCAACTGCAACCGGTGCCGACGGACAGCGGAATAGTCGTCAGGCGACCGCTGCCGCGGGTCCAGGCACTCGTCGTCGGCCGCGGCCGCGACTTGTTCCGCCTGGCCGCGCAGCCGCCGGTGATTCGCATCCCGATCACCGCCGAGGCCCCCGAAACGCTGACCGTCCGGTTGATGCCGGAGCTCGTCGAGTTGCCGGTCGACGTCACCGCCCGCGTACGCGAGGTGCTGCCCCGGTCCGTTACCCTACGGCTCGACGTGCTGGCCGAACGCCTTGTGCCGGTAGTGAGTGCGCTCGCGGTCGAGGTCGATACCATGTGGCGGCTCAACGGACCGCTGCGCTTCGAGCCGGAGAGCGTCTCCATTTCGGGGCCACGCACGGTGATTGAAACGCTCGATACGGTTTACACGCGCCGGATGGTGGTTCGAGTGCGCGACACCATGCCTCAGTTCGTTCCTCTCGATACGGCGCGCCTTGGTGTGTTGGTGCGGCCGCCCCGCGTGAGTGTGCGCGTGCCGCTCACTCGGGCGCCGCGCGATTCGGTGCTCGACACATTGCCGCAATGAAGGTGCTCGGAATCGAGACCTCGTGCGATGAGACGTCCGCGGCCATTGTGGATGGAAGCGGGGATACCGCGGCCGTGCGCTCGCTGGTCATTCTTTCGCAGGACGTTCATCGGATATTCGGCGGAGTCGTCCCCGAGCTGGCTTCCCGGGCGCACCTTACTGCCCTGGTGCCGACCGTTAGTCAGGCGCTCACCGAGGCCGGATGCGCGCTGGATGACCTGGAAGGGGTCGCCTTTACGCATGCACCCGGACTGGTCGGGGCGCTGCTGGTAGGGATGAGCTTCGGCAAGGCTGTCGCCGTGTCGCGGGATCTCCCGATGATCGGTGTGCATCACATGGAGGCGCACCTGTTCGCCACCGCGCTCGAACACGCCGACGCGTTACCGCCGTTCACCGGCCTGCTCGTCTCGGGCGGACATACACTGCTGCTCGATGTGGAGCGATGGGGAGCCTATCGACTGTTAGGTGCGACCCGGGATGACGCCGCCGGCGAGGCGTTCGACAAGGTCGCTAAACTGCTCGGACTGCCGTACCCCGGGGGTCCTCACATCGAGCGCCTGGCGAAGGAGGGTGATCCGGAACGCTACCGGTTCGCGCGGCCAATGCTTCGCCGCGACCAGCGGCCCGGAGACGAAGATTATTTCGACATGTCGTTCAGCGGAATCAAGACGGCGCTTCGCAACGCTGCCCGCACCGCGAATCTCGACGAAGAGCGCGCGCACCTGGCCCGCGGCATTCAGGATGCGCTCATCGATACCCTTGTCGGGAAGACTGTTCGCGCAGTTAAGCACCACCAGCGCAAGCGCGTAGTACTCGGTGGCGGGGTGGCGTGTAACCGGACGCTGGCTGAGGCAATGCGGGTGGCGTGCCAGGCGCTCGACGCCACCGTTTATGCTCCGTCGCCACGGCTCGCCACGGACAACGCCGCCATGGTTGCGCGCGCCGGACTCTTTCATCTCGAGCGCGGCGAACGAGCCCCGCTCGATCTCGACGCGCACGCGTCGCTCCCAATCCCCGGGCTCATCCCCGCATGATCGTACACCAGCCCTTCGCGTTCTCGATCGGTCCTATCCAGATCACCGGATTTGGGCTGGCGGTATTGCTAGGCTTCGTCATTGCGCAGATAGTCGCCCAGCGCGAGCTCGCCAGAAAGGGATACGATCCAACGCCGATAGGTGATCTGATTTTCTGGGCGGCAGCGGGCAGCCTCATCTGTGCCAAAGTCTATTACGCCATTCTGGTTGGCGACTTCTCGGCGCTGTTCAGTCGCGGCGGGTTTGTCTTCTGGGGCGGCTTGATTGGTGGGATCATTACGGTGAGCGTGGTCGTCATTCGAAAAAAGCTCGGCTTCTTTCGCATTGCCGAAGTCGCCGGGCCGGCCATTGCCGCTGCATACGCGGTTGGACGAACCGGCTGCTGGGCAGTAGGCGATGACTATGGGCGGCCGTGGAACGGCCCACTCGCCGTGCAGTTTCCGCAAGGCGCGCCGCCATCGACGGTGG
>JBGTNB010000366.1:0-4446 GCA_041743285.1 Gemmatimonadaceae bacterium | reverse complement strand
GACGGCAGCATGCCGGTCGGACCCATCGATCCGGCGACGAAGCGAGGTTGCTCCGGTGTCGCATAGCGATCGCATGCCTCACGCGCGATTCGGGCCGCGTTGCCGTTGATCGCTTCGACTTTGTCCCCCAGCCCCCATTCGGCGAGGCGTCGCGGCGTGCTCTGGAAGGTGCACGTTTCCACCACGTCGCACCCGACCGCGAGAAAGCTCTCGTGGATCTCACGAATCACATCCGGCCGCGTCAAGACGAGGTTGTCGTTGCATCCCTCCAGCGACGTGCCGCCAAAGTCCTCGGCTGAGAGTGGGTATCGCTGAATGCTCGTGCCCATTGCCCCGTCGTAGATGAGCACTCTTCGCGCGAGAGCGTCGAGGTATCGAGACGGGATGGACACTGGATTCTGGGAGGTCGGCATATTAAGAAAAGAGCCCGGCGTGCGCGCGGGCTTTTGACCGGCGCTTTAGCAGAATGTTTTACGTGGCCGCAAGTAGCCCTAAATCGCCACGAGATCGATTGTAGATGCTGATGTTAGTGCGGCGATCCCGCGCTGGCAAGCGAGTAGCGCGAATGGTCAGGCCGACAATGGGGGATCGGGTGCGCTGCCGCGACCGGTAACGCGGGCGCGCGCGACGATTCTTTGCAGCAGCGTCATGAGCCGCGCCCGTTCCAGCGGCAAACTGAGTTCCGCTACGAGCGAGCGACCAAATACCTGCTGAGTCGGTCGTGCCGCTCTTACATCTTCTCGGAAAAGAATCACCGCTACGCCAGGGAGCAACGGGATTCCTCCGACACCCTGCTGGGCGGTCGATAGTTTCGCGTCGACGACCAGAGCCAGGGGGGGTTCCTCGGCGGCCATCTCTCGCGCGCACGACAGGTCCTCGCACCCCTGACCAGTCACGCCGTTCGCGCGCAGCGACTGCAAAACACCTTCTCGCAAGGCCGCATCGCCTCCGACGATCAGAACATCCATCAGCGTTCTCCCATTGCCGCGGCCAGCCGCACCTCGGCTGCATCGACCGAAATCTCGTCGACCTCGATGATCTTCACGCGAGCACTTGAACCAGAAACCAACCGAACGCTTCGCCGCGGCAAGCGCAAAGCATCAGCAAGCAGTTCACACACAGCAGCGTTCGCGGCCCCGTCGGCAGGCGGGGCCTGCACTCGTACACGCCAGGCGTCGCCGTACACTCCTTCCACTCCGGCCCGCGAAGAGCGCGGCTGCACGCGCACCGTTATCCGCACGCCGGTTCAAACTGCCTTACGAGCACTGGAGCGCACATAACGCCGAACGCGCCAGCCTCGGCAGGGCGGCCGCCACTGGTCGAGCAATCTTCCACACGCACGACCTGTAGCTCACTCCGTCGGGTGGCAGTCCAACGTCTTGCGGAAGAAGCGCTCGCCGCATTAAACGGATTCATGCAGCGTGCGCGAAACGTACTAATCAGAAGACGATGCGAGCACGCGGTGCGGTAAGGGACGAAAAAGGCCCTCCGAAGCCGGATAGATAGGGAACCGCTACGCGGTCGAGCACGAATCCAATTGTGACGGTAGGGCGCGAGAGAAGCAAGACAGCGATCCTTGCGCGCTAAGGGTTGGCCAGGCGGAGACCCCTCTTCGGTCGCCCGGCCAACCCGATGGGCAAGGAACCTAAGTCCGAGCATCTGGCGCTAGCGAAGACACACCGCGGCGATGCCTCGCCCAAGAAGGTTTGCGGTAGAGGTGTGAGACGGTCGAGGATCATCACGTGCCTGCCACGAACGTGGTCAACACCATAGAACCTGAAGCCTCTGCGCCTCGCCAACGTATGGCTCCGAGGGAGACCACGCGGGCACCATACGTTGGATACGCATCGCGCTTACGGGAGGCGTTACCGCGGAGGTTGGTATAGACCAACTGGATTTCGAGGCGTACGGGTCCCGTCATATTGGACCCGCGAACCACCGTGATTTTGCTTTCCGCTACTGGACGCATATACTGAGGTTCCGGGCGACCTGCTAACCGAGGCCAGCCGTAATCGACCTACAAGCCTCGACGCGCCGGGGCGTTTGGAGCCTTTAACGTGCAGCTAGGCAGCGTTCCAATTCGTTCAGTCGGTGTCGGTGGTGGACTCGGGTGTGGTTGACGGGCGTGTGGTCCATCCTTCGAGTCAGGCAAGATGCATCATCAGCTGGCTGATTGCAGTTAGCGAATTTGACTGTCGCCCGCTGACGCACTGTAGCGTTGGACGCCGGCTCCAATCGCAGCAACTGTCGCGAGGCATGAAAGGGTGATGAGGAGCTTGAAACCCGGCTGCGTGCCGCCACAAGCGTTTCTAAAGGGCGATCTAAATGACGTGGAAAAGACAGTTCCGCCTGGCCTTGCGCCGAGCGGGCTTTGACTTCACTCGGTACAACGCCAGCATCGGCACGCCAGTGGACCGACGGCTAAAGCTGATGAGGCATCACGGGGTAAACGTCGTATTCGACGTTGGAGCTAACGCTGGCCAGTACGCCCGCGGGCTGCGCAACGGCGGCGTGCGGGGTCGAATCATCTCCTTCGAACCGCTCTCATCAGCTTTCGCCGCGCTTTCAGAAGCAGCCCGTACGGACTCGTCCTGGGAAGTCCGCAACATCGCACTGGGTGACCGAGACGGCGAGGCTGACATACACATCGCCGGTAACTCTCAAAGCAGCTCTCTCCTTGAGATGTTGCCAGCGCACCTCGTACGAACCCCGCACGCCCGCTCGATTGGCACAGAGCGGATCCAGATCCGCAAGCTGGAATCGGTGATGCCCGACCTACTTCGCTCAGAGGATCGCCCCTTCCTGAAAATCGACGCTCAGGGGTATGAGCGAGCGATCATTACGGGCGCTGGAGCGCGGCTGGCCGGTTTCGTTGGCGTTCAAATGGAACTTTCTTTGATTCCGCTCTACGCCGGTGAAACGCTCCTAGCGCCAATGATTCTGCATATGGAGACGCTGGGATTTGTCCTCATGTCGCTCGAGCCGGGGTTCTGCGACACAAATACCGGCCAACTGCTGCAGACCGACTGTGTTTTTTTTCGATCGTAGGTGTACGTGCGCGTGCGGCCTTACGTGTTCCTCAGAGTTGTCATAACGCAGAGCGCACCAGGCCCTGCAGGATCCAGATTGCGAAGTAGGCGACCAGCGGCGTGAGATCTATCATTCCCAGCGGCGGAATGACCCGCCGCAGCGGCCGCAGAATCGGATCGGTTAGGCGAACGGCCCACCGGAGCCACCACCGATATTCCGAGATGCGGAACCATGAAGCGAGTACCCTCAAGATCAGGGCAATCTGTACGATGCCGAGTGCCCATATAATCAACAAAACGGCGAGCGTACCAGGCCCGCTTCCGGCGGCAAACGCAAGCTGCGCCAGCCATACCTGAAGCTGATTGAGCACCACGATCAGCAGTATACCGCCGAGTACCACGCCAACCAGCGCCCACCAGGGCGCACTGGTGGGTAATCCTCCAGCGCGAACTACCTGACGCTCTATCGGCTCGATCAGCGGGTCGATGCTCTGCCGAAAGAACCGCGCGACAGGATTGAATGCGTTGATGCGCCTTGTGCGAACCAGCCAGTCGACGAGGAAAACGACTGCCAGTAAGGCGGCCACGACGAACAACGCCGTCCTGAGAATCGCGGTAAGCTGCGCAAGTGCGCTGAGGATTGTGGGCACCGTATCAATTGTGATAGGCCGACTCTCTCGAGGCAAGCCGCCTACCCCTCCGCGCCTCAACTTCGCCTTGCAACGCACCCGCCGTTACGAACAACGGTATATTCAGCTTGCCACTCCAAGCATGGGATCCTAAGGCCGGAAGTCCGGCGTTCACTGAGTTGCGCGCTGCCTGAGTTGCCGCAGGCTGACCGTAGAGTCGGAAGAGCGTGGCAACGTGGCAACACGTAAATCGTCAGCCAGGAATTTGAGGTCGCGCAACTCTTTGCGCTTAAAGGAGTAACGCAACTGAGGGCGTGGCATGTGTCCTGCGCTTCAGGCAGCGCTCCCTCAAGCGGTCTTCACCGCGCCACCTCGATTCAACTGAGCGGCGCCGCATGACTAGGAGATTGCACAAATGTCGGAACCGTTTCGCGTCGCCGTCGTGGTGCTGGAATGATGGCGCACCACCACGCGCTGGCGATCCGTCGCTCGCCTTCCGTTGCCACGCTAACCGCTGTCGCGGATAGTTCGCGGTCAGCGTGCACCGCACCACGGTGCGACACGGCGGCGTCGCGTGCGATCTGCGACGACGAGATGCGGAGTGAAGAGGCGCCGGTTGCACTCCGGTAGCAGTGCCACGGTGCAGGCGGCGATGGGTGCGGATCGAGTCACCCACTTTTTTTCCGTCGATGTGGAGGAGCATTTCCACGTCAGTGGCTTTGAGCGATGGGTGCCGCGCGACCATTGGGATACGCACCCTTCGCGAGTCGCGGTCGGTACCGAGCGCC
>JBGTNB010000365.1:0-5757 GCA_041743285.1 Gemmatimonadaceae bacterium | reverse complement strand
CTCGAACTCGCGGCCGCCGTCGGAATTGATTGGGCGGATGAACATCACGATGTTGCGTTGCAGGTCACGGCGACTGGCGCTCGCGAAGAGTTGCGCCTGCCGCATACGCCCGAGGCGCTCCAGTACTGGCTGGGGCAGCTCGAAGAGCGGTTCGGTGGACAGCGCATCGCCGTCGCCGTCGAGACCTCGCGTGGGCCGCTCGTCCACGCGCTGCTCGAGGCTCCGTTCATCGTACTATATCCGGTCAACCCCCGGAGCTTGCGGCGGTTCCGCGAAGCCTTCTCGCCGAGTGGCGCCAAGGATGACGCGCCGGATGCCCGCCTATTGCTGGAGCTAGTGCTGAAGCATCGGCAGCAACTGCGGCCCTGGCAACCGGAGGAGCCAGCGACTCGCTTGCTAGGCAGGCTCGTCGAACAGCGCCGGACGGCCGTCGAGCTCCGGACCAAATTCATCCAACAACTGCAAGCGGTTTTGAAGGAGTATTTTCCGCAGGCGTTGGATTGGGCGGGTACCGATCTAGCATCACCGATGGCGTCGCATTTCCTGCAGCGGTGGCCGACGCTGGCCAAGCTCCAACGGGCGCGACCAAGCACGGTGCAGCGATTTTACACGAGCCATGGCTGTCGGCGGCGCGACCGCATCGAGGCGTGCCTCTCCACCATCGCCACGGCGACGCCGCTGACGCGCGACCCCGCGGTCGTGGAGAGCGGTGCGCTGCATGTGCAGCTCCTAACGACCCAACTCCTGGCGCTCGCACCGAGCATCGCCAAGCTCGACGAGGCCATTGCGGAACAGTTCGACCAGCATCCAGATGCTGCTATCTTCGCGTCGCTGCCTGGCGCCGGCGCCGCCCTCGCACCCCGACTATTGGTGGCGCTCGGCACCGATCGCAAGAAGTTTCCCACGGCGGCGGACGTTCAGAAACACACCGGGATCGCCCCGATCACCATTCGCAGTGGCCGGCAATGCCACGTGCACCGGCGCTGGGCAACCTCGGTGTTCCTGCGACAAACCTTTCACGAATTCGCTCAGCACTCGATCAAGCATTCGCCCTGGGCGCGGGCGTTCTACGCCCAGCAGCGGAGCCGCGGCTGTATCCATCATACGGCAGTTCGCGCTTTGGCATTCAAGTGGATTCGCATCATTTGGCGCTGCTGGCAGGACCACACCCCTTACGATGACGCGCGCTATATTCGCGCGCTGCACCTTCGCCACTCACCCGTGAGCGCATCTCTTCCCGTATTGCACGTCGCTGATGCTGCTGCTTAAAACCCTTGACAGACAACCTCAGATGGCTCTGTGTCCTCCGTGGTAAAAAACAACGCACTTCCCTTCGCACTTCGCCCTTCGCACTTCCCTTCGCCCTTCGTACGATCGCGAGTCTACCACATACTTCTCATGAAACCGTTTCTCGCAGGCTGCATCGTACATCTCGCGGCGTCGGTCTCGCTCCTCGACGTTCCTGCCATCGCCCAGGAAGCCGATCTCATCATTACGAATGCGGCGGTCTGGACAGGAGACACCGCTAAAGCGAGCGCCGAAGCGGTTGCCGTGCGCGGGGATCGCATACTTGCCGTGGGCTCCGCGGCCGAGCTGCAACGGCACCGTACTTCGTTCACACGCGTCATCGACGCGGGCGGACGGTTCGTGGCTCCGGGCTTCATCGATAATCACACCCACTTCGGCCAGGCCGGGGCGCTGCTGCTCGGAGTAAACCTTCTCGATGTGTCCGATGAAGTCGCGCTCGTCAGGCGCGTGCGCGAAGCTCGAGAGCGGCTACCGCCTGGCGCGTGGATGACCGGTGGCGACTGGGGCGCCTATGAGGCGTGGGCGCAGAGCTCCACCGGCGGGCGTGCAGCCGATTCCTCCGCATTCCGGCCACAACGGGGAATGATCGATTCCCTGACGCCTGAGACACCTGCTCTTCTGGCGAAATGGGACCGCTCGCAACATCTGGCAAACGGCGCCGCCCTCCGCTCAGCGGGAGCGACCTGTCAATGGCAGGGTGTCGAGTGCGAGAGGGGAATCCCTACCGGCCGCCTGACGAGCGCCGCGGCTGCCAGAGTGCGCCGCGCGATTCCGCAGAAATCGCCCGAGCAGCGAATCGCCGAAGCTGAATTGGCGCTTGCGCAGCTCCGTTCGCTCGGCGTTACGACGATTCACGACATTACCCCCGCCGAGCAGCTAGGAGTGTATCAAATGCTCCTGGAGCGGGGGCGGTTGACGACCCGGATATATGCGCGACCCACACTCGACAAATGGGACGAATTGCGGGCGATAGGCATCGAGCACGGCTTCGGCCACCCGATGCTCAAGATTGGCGGCCTCAAGGGATTTGTTGACGGCATCATGGGCAATTCGAGCGCTCGGTTCTACGAGCCGTACATGACTTCAGGACTCCGTGGCAGCTGGCGAGATTCCACGAGCACCGGCGCGACAAACGGTGCGGGGTCGGGGATGGAGCCCGCCGGCAACATGCTGCGAAACCTGAGTGGCGCCGACAGCTCGGGCATGTGGGTTCAGGTGCACGCCATCGGCGACGAAGCGATAGACACGCTGCTAACGCTCTACGAGCGCGTCATGCGTGCCAACCCGGCGCGCGATCGCCGTTATCGGGTGATTCACACGCAGGTGATTCGCAGCCCCGCTGTCGCTGAACGAATGGCGCGGCTAGGCATCGCCGCCGAGATGCAGCCTTACCACGCGATCGACGACATGCGTTGGATGGAGGAACGCATCGGCAAGCGGGCGCGCTGGGCGTATGCCTTTCGAACGCTTCACGAGGCGGGGGTGCGGCTCAGCTTCGGCAGCGACTGGCCGGGAACGAATGCGTCGTGGTACACGGCGAATCCGCTGCACGGAATGTATGCGGCGGTCACTCGCCAGACGCTGGACGGATTGCCGGTCGGCGGGTGGTATCCGGAGGAGCGGATCGAGGCGGAGACGGCGCTACGCGCCTATACCGTGAACAACGCGTGGGTTGCCGGAGAAGAGGACGACGTCGGAACCCTGACGGCAGGCAAACTGGCTGACATCGTGGTGCTCGATGCTGATCCGCTACGCGTAGCGCCGGAGAGGTTGAAGGATGTGGCCGTCGTAATGACCATCGTTGGCGGACGCATCGTTTACCAAGACGCCGCTCTGCGCTAACGGAAAGCGCGGAGTGACAACAGCCTACTGCGGCGGCGCATCAGGCTGTTTCGAATCGCCGACGATCGCATCCATCTCCGCGCGCAGAATGTGCAGGACCGAGGTGTAGGCCGGGTTACCTGACAGATTTGTAACTTCGAGCGAGTCGCGCTCGAGATCGTACAACTCCTCCGAGCCATCAAGAAGGCGAATGTAATGAAGGCCATCGTCTATCAGTGAGCGCGCCCCGATCGCGCCGAACGGCGCGCCCTCGGAGAAAACCGGCGAGCGAGGCGCCGACGAGTCACCGCGTGCTATCGGAATCAACGACCTGCCCGGGAATGCCGCCGGGCCTTGCACACCCGCGGCATCGAAAATGGTAGCCGGGAGATCGCGCAGCGAGACGGATGTCGACACGCGGCTGCCTGGCGAGAGACCCTCCGGCGTGGCAATGATCAACGGTACCTGCAGGAGCTGCCGGTACATGCTGTTGCCATGCGAAAGCCTGCCGTGATCTCCCCAGTGCTCCCCATGATCCGACGCGATCACGACAATCGTGCTATCCAGCTCTCCCCGCGCTTCCAGTGCGGCGAGAAGTCGCTCGATCTCGGCGTCCAGGTAGGCGATTCCTCCATCGTACTGGTTGAGTTTACGTGAAATTTCCACTTCTGACAGCTCGGCGAATTTCAGCTCCTGTCCCCGCCAACGGATCGCTCCGTGCGGGCCGAATCTCGTCAGGTACGGGTCGGGAGGGCTGTACGGATGGTGTGCATCGAAGTAGTTGAGAAAGGCGAAGAAGGGGCGATCCGCATCAAGCTCATCTACCCATTCGAGAAACTGATCGTTCACCGTTCGGGCAGTCTTGCTCTTTGGTGACCCAAAAAAGCCGAGCGGCTTCCGGAACGTGTTGTACTCCATCAGCATCCGTCCGATGCTGGTGGAGGTGAAGAACATAGCCAGACCAACCGGATAGTCCTCGAAATGCGTGAAGCCGCGGGCTAGTCCGTACTCCCAGTTGAGATACTCGAAGTTGGCGGTGAAGCCGCCAGTGGCCATGCCGGCATTGTTCAATAGCTCGGCTAGTGTCGGAGAGCCGGAGGGGAGCGGGCGGCGGGGCCCGGTTCCGAGCTCGTAAGGCCAGCGAGCGGTGAAGAGTGTCGCGTGAGAGGGCATCGTCCACGATGACGGCGCGAAAGCCCGATCGAATTGCACACTGGTACGCGCCAGACGCGCGAGCATCGGTGTTGTCGGACGAGCGTATCCATAGGCGCTCAGATTGTAGCTCCGCACTGTATCGAGGATGAGCAGAAGCACATTCGGCATCCCTGCTTTGGCATCGGGGAGCGCTGCCATTGCCCTCGACTCGCGCACCCGAAGCCACCCGGTGAACGCAACGATCACGAGCAGTGTCCCGATCACTGCCGGTACAAAAGCGAGACGCGTCAGGCGCATCAGCCGCTCGGTGCGCGTGGCAAGGACGCGTCCAGCTTGAATGGCGAGGCCGATCGCCAGGAGCAGGATCGCTTCCTTGTGAACTCTCGGTATCAGCCAGACTGCGGAGATGAACGCGGGCATCGTGAGCAGCGCCAGGGAGAGCGCCGGCGTCATGATGCGTGGAATGACGAGTCTGCCGATGATGACGAGCAGTGCCCCGCCGGCGAACCAGACGAGATTCATCAGCGGTGCCATCCAGACGATGCTCGGCCCGGCACCGAAAGGTGTGTGACGATATTTGAGGTCAGCGAGCCGCACGAGCAGCTCGCCGAATGCGGTAACCACGGCCAACACGACAGCGGCGCGAAGAAACACATCCCACGGGATGTGTGACTGCGCATCGGGTGCTGTCGGATCCGTATTCGACTTGTTACTTGTGGCGTCGGGAGTCAATCAAGTTCCCGCGGCTGAGCGGAGGATCGTTTCTGGGCGGGGGTCGTAGTCTCGCGCAAGTGCCTGCGGAATGCCCGGTTGTGCCACGCGAAATTAGCTCTGAGGTCGAAGGGGCGCCACAGGTGCCTTCGTTCAGGGATGGTCGCGGAGTGGCGATCACGGCTCGCGCGAGTCCCGCGATTCAAGGAGGTACACAAAGTAGGTGCAATCAGCAAGCGAGGCTGGCGACGCTTATTCGCTCGGTTTCGCTCTTTCTGCCTCCCATCCCGTCGAGTGGCTCTTTCAGGGGCGAGAGAGGTCGGTAGCAGTCAGTGAAAGTCCCGGCTGCGCGCTCCGTCCTGTCCTACCTCGATCTTCAACTCGCGAAAATGACTCCCCCGCAGATTGACTACGCTCTGCTCCACCTGCAGAGTGCCGCGCACGAGCAGCAGTCGCGCAGTCGAGATCATCAGCGCCTGGCGCTCGAACCGTTTGGGGGTGACGACGACGTTGACCAATCCGGTTTCATCCTCGAGCGTGAGGAAAACGAATCCCTTCGCCGTGCCGGGACGCTGACGGCAGATGACCAGTCCGGCGATGGCGACGTTGCGGGAGGCGTCGGCGAGCGCGTTGACCTCGCGCGCGGTGAGAACGCCGTTAGGCTGGAGTACGTCCCGCAGGTGGACCATCGGGTGGCCGAGCAGCGAGATGCCGGTCATCCGGTAGTCGGCGGCGGTGAGCTCGACCGGTGCCATTGCCGGC
>JBGTNB010000364.1:0-5431 GCA_041743285.1 Gemmatimonadaceae bacterium | reverse complement strand
GCGGCGGCCGCAGATCAAATGCCGCAGTGCCTTGCGAGTTCCGAAGAACGATATTCATGCTTCGTCCCCCCGTCCCACTTCCCGATTCCCGATTCCCGATTCCCGATTCCCGCTTCCCGCTTCCCGCTTCCCGCTTCCCGCTTCCCGCTTCCCGCTTCCCGATTCCCGCGTCCCGCTTCCCGCTTCCCGCTTCCCGCTTCCCGCTTCCCCATGCCCAAAACACCCCCTCTCTCGAAATCCGAAGTCTCGTTACGGCTCGGCGACCTGCCTGACTGGCGCGTCGAAGATGGCGCGCTTACCCGCGACTTCAAGACGGACGGCTGGCCCACCACGCTCATGCTCGTCAACGCCATCGGCTATCTCGCCCAGGCCGCGGACCATCACCCCGATCTCACCGTGAGCTGGGGATCGGTGCGAATCGCGCTCTCCACGCACACTGCCAAGGGCATCACCGACAAGGACTTCGCCCTGGCGCGCGAAATGGAAAAGCTGGCGCTCTGGCGGCCGGTTGCCGGCAGCCCGCTCAGCGGCACGCGGAGCGACTGGGTGAAAGGGACAACCGGCGCATAACGATTGGCGTCGCGCACGCTCGCCCAGCGCATGATCACGGCCGCCGTCATCGCCGTCGTAGCGCTCGGCACTATGCTGTTTGCGCTGTGGTGGGCGCAGGAGCGTCTGGTCTTCCAGCCATCGCCGCCCCCGTATCCTGGCGGTGAACCGGCGATCCGCGTCGCCTATCGAGCCGAAGACGGGCCGGACCTGTTCGGGTACGTCGTCGGGGATTCCTCCGACGCCGCGGCCCACGGGGTGGTCATCATGTTCCACGGCAACGCCGACCTGGCGGCCTGGCGTGTTCCGTGGGGCCAGGAACTCGCCCGCCGCACCGGACGGCTGGTGATGCTCGCCGAGTACCGCGGCTACGGCGGCATTCCGGGCCCGCCGACGGTATCCGGCGTTCGAAGCGATGCCGAGGCGGCGCTCGCCTGGGTTCGGCAGCATACCGGCGCTCCGATGTCGCGAATCGCCATCTACGGCCATTCGTTAGGGAGCGCGGTGGCGGCCGAGCTGGCGGTCACCCACCAGCCGGAGGTGCTGCTGCTCGAATCGCCGTTTTCCTCGGCTCGCGACATGGCACGGATCATAATTGCCGCACCACTCGAGCGAATGTGGCGATTCGTTTCCCGGGTGCATTACGATAGCGCAGAGCGCGTGCGTGAGCTGGAGACCCCGGTCTGGGTGGCGCATGGAACCGACGATCTGATTATTCCGATACGCATGGGCCGCGAGGTGTTCGCTGCCGCCAGAAATCCGGGCCGATTACTGGCAATCGATGGCGCGGGTCATAACGACGTACCGGAACGCGGTGGCGAAGGCTATTGGCAGTGGGTAACGAGCGCGCTGGCGGAGTGATAGGAACCAAAACTGGGTGCGCCCGTACCTTTTAGTGAGTCGCCCTACCCAAGCTCTGCAAAAACAAGAACCGCAGATTGCGCCGATTACGCAGAGCGGTATCAGGGTCTGGCACGCTACCCGCGAATCCATGCAATGTGTGGTTCCTTTCTTTTTTTTCTTCTCGTTCAGCTATTGGGACCGCTTCCCGCTTTCTGACGGTACGCACTGTCGCTGCCGACGCTACATCTGCGAAATTTGCGAAATCTGCGGTTCCTGCCGTTCGTTTCGGTGCGCGATTCAACATGTGGGGGCGCTAACGTCTCAAATACAAAAGCCCCGGGACCCTAATTCCCACTTACTATCTCCCAATCCAATTTCCTATTTCCTAATTCCTATACCTCCAATTCCTATTTCCTAATTCCTAATTCCTGGCTTTACCAGCAGTTCCTGGCCCACCCTGATCCGGTCGTTCGTAAGGCCATTGAGCACACGAAGGGAGTCGGGCGTTATGCCGTAGCGGGCAGCTATGGAACTCACCGCCTCACCCCGTTCCACGGTGTGATATACGGGCTGCCGCGCTAGAAAGGCGGCGCGCTCCTGCTCGATCCGCTCCCGCTCCGCCTCTTCGCGCATCTCCTCCTGGCGCCGGTCGATCGCGGCGACGACTGCCTCGCGCGTCGGCGCATCGATCGGCCGCACGGCAAATCGCAGTGCACTCGCTTCGGGAGATGCGCGCACCGCCAGTCCCTGACTCACGCCCAGATGGACGCGCGTATCGGCGACGACCAGCGAGTCGTAGCTCCAGTCGCGAATCTCGAATCGCGTCGGCTCATCTCCGCTCCAGTCAATGATTGCTCGCGGTGCTACACCCACCCAGATCAGGCGGCGGTCGGTCGCCGCGAGCACGCCGGCGATCGGATGGAAGTAGCGCCACAGCGGCCGGCGCAGTGCCGGGGTCGTTCGCTCGAGACGCTCCCCTTCATACAGAGTCATCGCCAGCTGCCGCGCGGACATGGCGCGCGACACACGAACCGGCAGCACCGGGGCGTACAAGACGAAACCTAACGTGGCAAGCGCGACGGGAACCAGAAACAGGGCGGCGAGCACCCGTAGGAACGCCTTCACGGTGCGGTGACCGTGAGCGAGGCGAACAGCGCACGTCCCGGCGCGGGCTCGAAGTACCGGCCACTCGCCGAGTTGAGGACCAGCGAGGGGACGTACGTGCGATCGGTCAGATTCTCGACGCCGATCACCGGCTGAATCCAGGAACGGCCGAACATGGACGTGGAACCGATGCGCAGGCCGACCACCCCATATCCCGCTGAATTGACTGTATTGGCATCATCGGCGAACGATGCAGACGCTACGGTGCCTTCGACGGTGAAGAAGGCGCTTCCTCGCCGGGCGGTAGCGTAGGCTTGCGCGCGGCGCCGCGGAATTCCGGGAATTCGGCGGCCGGCGAAGTCGGCATCGGCCAGTGCGTACGCCGCATAACGAAAATCGAACACCGTCGCCGTTATTCCGGCCTCACCGCCACCCAAGATCGCACGCGCCGACAGCTCGACGCCCCGACGCGTCGTACGCCCGGCGTTGCGGAAGAATCGTCGCCCGGACCCACCGGGCGCTTCGAACGGCACCAGCTCGTCGCGTACGCGCGTGGCGAACGCCGCCACGTCGTATTGAACCACGCCGGCGATTCCCTTCACCCCCGTCTCGACGGTGACCGAGCGCTGCGACTCGAGCTCGAGGTTGAACCCGGCGCTCCCGTCCGGCCGGTTAGCCAGCTCGGTCGTCGTCGGTGCCTCGAACGCGGACGACACCGTCGCATACAACGCATGCGCCGGGGCAATGCGCAAGAGCACGCCGCCCATTGGGCTCACGGCATTCACAGTTCGCTCACCCGAGTCGTCAGGATCGCTCGCGTCGACCATCGCATCGCGCACCGTGTATCTCACCGCATCGGCTCGCACGCCGCCGAGTAGCGTTAGGTGTGGCGTCAGCCAGGCTTCGGCCATTGCGTACGGACCGACGCTGCGAACCGACTCCTTCTGATCCAGCTGTATCGCACCGCGCTGCGCACCCGCGACAGGACAGTTGGCGGAGACAGGAGTGGGAACCGTATCGGCGCAGTTGGCGAAGTTGCGGCGGTCATCCCACATCCACTGCACATCGGCGCCCACCGTGAGCCGGCCACCTCTGCCTAGCGGCAACACGCCGCGCGCACCCGCACCGCCGGTACGGCGATCGACATCGATCACGGCGAACGGAAGCGGATTGTCGAGAGCGCGCGCGCTGCCGTGTACGGTTAGTGCGATCGTGCGCCCGTTGCTTTCCCACTCGGTCGTCATGCCGAGCTGGCCCTGGCGCACCTCCTTGCCCGCCGCGCGCCGGATCATCTGCGGCTCCGCCTTGCGCGGGTCGGCGGCCAGCTCCGAGGCGGTGAGTGAGCCGGGATTCTCCGCTACGGGCTGGTCGTGTCCAAGCGCGAGAAATGTCGCGCGGCCACCGGCTAGCGGGAACGCGGTGTAAGCCACCCCCTGTGTTGCGCGGCGGCGGGCGTAGTCGCGATAGCCTTCGCTCGTCGTGTGCGCCAGCAGTGCGCGATAGGCAATGCCATTCGCCGTTCCGGCGGCCGATGCCGACCACCGCCGATCGCCAAAGGCGCCCGCCCACGCCCGAGCCGACGGCCGGAACGGATCGTCAGGCGGGGCGGCTGTATGCAGCTCCACCACACCGCCGGCTGCATTTCCATAGAGGGCCGAGGCACTGCCGCGCAGCACCTCGATCACACCCACCGACTGCAACTCCAGGTAGTCAACGGGGGTCTGCCCGTCGGCCAGCGTGAGCGGAATCCCGTCGCGCATTACGCGCACACCGCGCACGCCGAACGCCGCGCGCGAACCGAAGCCGCGAATGGAGATCCGCGGATCCTGGGTGGGATTCGTGCGCGACTCGATGACGAGACCCGGCACGTGGGCGAGGACCGACTCCAGGGCGAAGTCGCGGCCGCCCGGACGAGCACTGTCGGGGCGCACGACGGTGATGGCGAGCGGCAGCGAGAGCCAGGACGAGGCGGGAGCTCGCGCAACGGTTACAGTTACCGGTGCCAGCGTGTCCGTGCGCGCCTGTGCCTGCGCCTGCACGGCGCAGCCGGCGATTGCCGCGATCAGAAGCCCGCGTACCCCGCCGGACAGCGTTAGGATCGCGGCGCCGGTACCCGCACGGCCGTGTCGCGTTGCAGGGCCGAATCGACGACAGACGTATCGTGCGCACCAGCGGGCAGCACCACCGAATCGGGCGCTACCGTTCCCGGCCGAATGATCGAGTCCTGATCTTCGGCCAGCGCCGCTCGCGTGGTGCTCTCTTCCGCATCGGGCCGGCACGCCGACAGCATAACCGCCGCTACCGCCAGCAACATTGCACGTCGCATGGACACTCCTCTTCTGGTGACTAGCGCACCCACGCGCAACTCGCATGCCCGTTGCAGGCTCATTGCCTTGCACCATCGACTATTGCTGGCCGGCTGCGCCAGGAATTTCCTCAAATGGGATATTCGAGATCGGATACTCTCGCCATTCGCCGTAATCGAAGTGCCACCATTCCTCCGAGTAAACCGTGAACCCCTGATCCTCCATCGCCTGGCGCAGCAGCGTGCGAAGCCAGCGCTGACGCGCCGTGCCCCCCGGATAATCCGGCATCGATCGGAACGAGGCTTCATCGTACAGCCCGGGCATCTCGACCGGCTTACCGGTCGCCAGGTCGAACAGCGTCAGGTCGACTGCCGCGCCCCGGTTGTGACGCGAGCCTTGCGCCGGGTCGGCGACCAGCCAGCGGTGCTCGTCAGGCGTGGCATCGTAGAACACCTTTGTAACCGCCCATGGCCGGTAACCATCGTGGATCAGCAGCCCGTAGCCGCGCCCCCTCAGCGCCCGATTCGCGCGCGCGACCGCCTCGGCCGCCGGCCTCTGAAGCATCACCCGCGGCTGCGAGTAGAAGACGGTGCCGAGGAAGTTGTTCGTCGTCGCATAACGAACATCGA
>JBGTNB010000363.1:0-7681 GCA_041743285.1 Gemmatimonadaceae bacterium | reverse complement strand
GGTAAACGGCATGATGATCCGGTGGCGGAGCGCGTCGGTCACCCCGCCCACTCCTTCCCCCAGATCGCCGGTGACGTTGTTCTGCGCGAAGTCCATTCGCGATGAGAACAGGATGATCGGCTTTTTCTCGCGGAACTCGTGCTGGAACACACGGGAAAGACGGCCATACGCCCGCTCGGCCATGCGAGCGGCGTCATGCGCGGCCTCTTCCTCGATCGGGTAGTAGTGCACCAGGAAGTGCTCGGTCTCGATGACCTTCCAGTCGAAGGCGTCGTACTGAACCTGATTCTTCCCGAAGTAGGCCTGCCCATGCAGCGGGGGGCCCACCATGAGTGCGGCGAAAATCAGCGCTACGCGGTATCTCACGAGTGGCCTCCTTGAGCTTCGAGCGGAATCTGTTCCGCGTCGCCCCATAGCCGCTCGAGCTGATAGAACTCGCGCAACTTTGGATGGAATACGTGCACGACGAAATCGAAATAATCGATCAACGCCCATCGCCCGCTCTCGAGCCCTTCCACGTGATGCGCGCGGATACCGTCCTTGCGCAGCTCCTCCATCACGTGCTCGGCGATTGCGCGGACGTGGGTGTCGGAAGTTCCGCTGGCGATTACGAAGAAGTCCGTTGCGCTGGAAATCTCCCGCAGGTCAAGCAGCACGACGTCGCCGGCTTTGCGGTCCAGCGTCAGCGACGCGGCGCGCTGTGCCAATTCGGTGGTGGCGATCGTATCGGCTTGGGGCATTCGTGGGGAGGCGGGCTGGGTATTCCGCAATGAGACCGTCCGGGGGCGAGAAAGTTCCAATGGGGGTCGAGGGGCCGAGGGTCGAGGGTCGTGCAATATCCCGCACCACCCCGAGAGTCCCCTCCACGTCACTACCTGTCTCGACGTGTCCACGCGACGTTCTGCGGTCACGCTACAAGAAGAACGCCAAATGCAACAGGGGTCCGCGGTGAATGCTGGCGGCTCTGCGTTCCCTACGCGACCCCCGACCCCCGACCCCCGACCCCCGACCCCCGACCCCCTATCCCTTAATCACCCACACCCGAACCTCGGGCTTCACATCCGCATGAAGCTTGATCGGAATACGGTACACGCCAAGCGTCTTGATCGGCTCATGCAGATCGACCTGCCGCTTCTCGATCTCGAAGCCCTGTGCGTGGAGCTGCTGGGCAATGTCCGCGGCGGTAACTGACCCGAACAGCTTTTCCTCTTCGCCGACTCGCGCCGAAAAGGTGAGCGACACCTGCTCCAGGCGGTCCGCCAACTTCTGCGCGGCTCCCCGCCGCTCGTTTTCGGCCGCCTCGAGCCTCGCCTTCTGCTGTTCGATGCGCTTCTTGTTGCCCTCGTTGGCCGCGAGCGCAAAACCTCGTGGGATGAGATAGTTGCGCGCATAGCCCGCCTTTACGGCTACCAGGTCGCCCGGCTTTCCCAGGTTCTCCACCGCCTGGCGCAGAATGACTTCCATGATGATCTCCTAACGAACGTTATGCGGACGACGCACGCGAGCGCCAATCCATCCACGAATCCGACAACCCGAGTACCAGCGGTGGCACCAGCGCCACCGATCCGAACACCGCCCCCAGCGCCGGAACCAGCGAACTGCCTCCAAAGAGAAGCGCGGCGCCCATCGCCGACGCCATGGCGATGAATCGCCCGCGCGGAAGCAGCATGATGAACCACGCCAGCACCCCGATGCCCCGGACCAGGTAAAGCGCGCCGAACAACACCAGCAGATTGCGGCCAAGCGGGTCGAGCGCCGATAATCCTGGCACCACCACCATAACCAGTCCGGCTACGAACCCCCAAACGAGCTGGTCGCTGAACCGAAAATCGCGCAGCGGCGCCAGCGGCGGACCGAGCCGCGCCCGGTTCAACCGGTGATACACTGCCCACGCCAACGTCAGCGCCGCTAACGATTCCAGCACCAACATGGACGGATATAGAGGGGCAAAAAGCTGCGTCGCTCCCACACTCCGTTGCAACAATCCATCAAAGAAGCTGCGATCGAGCAACTCCCCCAGGAACGGCATCTCCCGGGAGAGGCCGCGGACCGCCGCTGACTGCAAGTCCGTGAGTTGTGCCAACAGTACGTTCCGTCTGGCAAACTCATCCCCAAATATCGTCCCCGCCTGTTCCGGCGTCTTGTCCGCGATCACGAGGAACAGAAACGCCATTAGCAACGCAAACGCGCTCGATCCCAAAGCGCGCGCGAAGAATCGCTGCCTGGGGGCCGCGATCGACACCACGCCAAAAGCGCCCGCAAGCAACAGTGCCCATCCGCGCGCAACATCGGCATAAGCACCCTGGGGCGGCACGGCGGCATTCAGCGCGAGTGTAGCCATCCCCAGCCATAGCGCCGCGAGCCAAGCTGACCCGCCTCCCAGCCACCCGAGCACGAAGCACGCGGCAAGCGCCGGGACGAACAACACCACCGTTTCGACAACCGGCAGGATCGCCCGCATGGGCAGTATTACCGGCAACGGAATCAAGGGAAGGGAAAAGGCTGCAAAGCCAACCAGAACGAGGATCCATCCGCGCTCCCGCGGCGCTGCAGCCACGCCTTCCGTCATCGTGTCAGCCCTGATGTCCCTTGATGTACGGGACAAGGGAGAGGTACCGGGCGCGCTTGATCGCCGTGGCCAACTGACGCTGGTGGCGGGCGCAGGTCCCGCTCAACCTGCTCGGCAGGATCTTGCCTGTGTCGGTGATGAACCGACCAAGTGCGCGGTCGTCCTTGTAGTCGATGAATCGAACCCGGGTTTCACAGAACGGGCAGGTTTTCTGAGGCCGCCGCATGGTCAATCCTCCTCGTCGTCGTCGTCACCGCGGGCAGCGGCGGCGGCCAGATCCTCATCGGAGATCGGCGGTGCGCCGACTTCGTGCTCATGGAGCGTGATGAGGTATCGCACGACCCCATCGTCGAGCTTCAAGGCGCGCTCGTACTCGGGCAGCACGTGTGACTCGGCGGAAAAACGCGCGAGGGCGTAGTAGCCGTTCTCCCGTGTGCCGATCTTATAGGCGAGCTGACGCCGCCCCCAATGGTCGATTTGAATCTGCTCGCCACTCAGGCCAAGCAGGCCATGAAAGCGGTCGAGCTTTTCGTTGATGGCGGCATCATCGAGCGTGGAGTCGAAGATGTAAACCGCCTCGTATTCGCGAGACATGGTAGGGCAATCCTCCCTGTGGTCGTAGGCGCCCCCGCGGAAGTGCGGGGGAGGGAATTGTAGAGCCACGTAAGATAGCGGAGGTGAGGCGCGAGAGGCTAGGGCGCAGGAATTAGGAAATAGGAATTAGGAATTAGGAATGGAACTACGGTGGCGAAATGCGGGCTCAGGTTCAGCTGATCGGTTTCTTCGACAGGTTTCAATCCGAGTCATGAAAAGGTTTTCATAAAACCCCTTCTCAGGAACAGCTTTGCCCCCTATATTCTCGCCGGTCCTTCTCTCCGCACTGAGTCCCCCGTCTCTGAGTACTGCTTCCTGAACTCGGACCCTATTTCCTAGTTCCTAATTCCTAATTCCTGACCCAAATCATGCCAACCTCCACCAGACGCTTCGACTCGCTCGCCGCCGCAAAAGGCTGGGCCTCCGAATACGCCATGCCGAGTCCCTCTGCGAATGGACACCGGCCCGCTCCCATGGAAATAGAGAAGATCTTTGGCGAGCACGTTTTCGATCTCTCCGAGATGAAGACCCGGCTTCCCAAGGCCGTGTACAAGGCGGTACTTGCCACGATCGAGGAGCAAACACCTCTCGACCCTTCGGTGGCCGATGCGGTTGCCCTGGGCATGAAGGAGTGGGCCCTGGAGAAGGGCGCCTCTCATTTCACGCACTGGTTTCAGCCGCTCACCGGATCGACGGCGGAGAAGCACGATTCGTTCGTCACGCCTAACATAGGTGGCGGCGCGATCGCCGAATTCAGCGGCAAGGAGCTTTTCCAAGGGGAGCCCGATGCGTCGTCGTTCCCCTCCGGCGGCCTGCGCGCCACCTTCGAAGCGCGCGGCTATACGGCATGGGATCCGACCTCTCCCGCGTTCATCGTCTCCGGCGCCGGCGGGAGCTACCTCTGCATTCCGACCGCGTTCGCGTCGTGGACCGGTGAGGCGCTGGACAAGAAGATACCGCTGCTGCGATCAATGACGGCTCTCGATCAGCAGGCGCGTCGCGCGCTGTCGCTGTTCGGTGTCGAGGCTCACCGGGTGACGGCGACGCTGGGTCCCGAGCAGGAGTTTTTCCTGATCGACCAGGAATTCTATTATCGGCGTCCCGATCTGCTCACCAGCTCGCGGACGCTGTTTGGCGCCAAGCCGCCGCGCGGACAGGAGCTCGAGGACCACTACTTCGGATCGATGCCGGACCGCGTGCTCGCTTTCATGATGGAGGTGGAGCGCGAGCTTTACCGGTTGGGAGTGCCGGTCAAGACGCGGCATAACGAAGTAGCGCCTGGCCAGTACGAGATGGCGCCTATCTACGAGAACGCCAACCTTGCCGCCGACCACCAGCAGCTCACCATGCTCACTCTGCGCAAGACCGCGCGGAAGTTCGGCTTGGTTTGCCTGCTGCACGAGAAGCCGTTCGCCGGCGTGAACGGGAGCGGCAAGCACCTCAACTGGTCGTTCGCGACGGCGGATGCGAATCTGCTGGAACCGGGAGAGACGCCGCACGACAACATGCAGTTCCTGTTCTTCTGCACGGCGGTGCTCCGCGCGGTCGAGAAGCATCAGGACCTGCTTCGCAGCGCCGTGGCGTTCGCCGGCAACGACCACCGGCTTGGCGCCAACGAAGCGCCGCCGGCGATCATTTCCGCGTTCGTCGGCGCTCAGCTGCAGGACGTCTTCGAGCAAATCGAGAAGGCCGGCAGCGCCAAGTCCAGCAAGCGGGGTGGGTTGCTCGGGCTCGGCACCCCGGTGCTTCCGCACCTGCCGAAGCATGCCGGGGACCGCAACCGCACATCTCCGTTTGCCTTCACCGGCAACAAGTTCGAGTTTCGGGCGTTAGGTGCCTCGCAATCCATCTCCTGGCCGGCGACGGTGTTGAACACGATCGTCGCCGAGGCGATCGATGACATGTGTGTGGCTCTGGAGACGGAGCTGGCGAAGGGCACCGCGTTCGAGGATGCCCTGCGTCAGCTGCTCGCCCGCGAGATGAAGTCGATCAAGCGCATCATCTTCAACGGCGACGGCTACAGCGAGGCGTGGCAGCGAGAGGCGGAAGAGCGCGGTCTCCTCAACCTGCGCACCACACTCGACGCGCTCGAGCCGCTCGTCGATGCGAAGAACGTGGCGCTGTTCGAGCGGTTCGCCGTGCTTTCCAGGCGCGAACTCGAGTCGCGGCACGAGATCATGTTCGATCAATATTTCAAGACGGTCAACATCGAAGGCGAAACGACGGCCGAGCTGGCCCGGACGATGGTTCTCCCCGCCGCCATCCGCTATCTGAACGATGTCCTCACTACCTCCGAGCGCGCCGCCACAGCTGGGTTGAGTATCAAGGGCCCGTCCAGCGTCGCTCGCGAAACGTCCGCGTTGATCGACGAGCTAGTTAGCGCCCTGGCGACGCTTGTCGAGAAGAACGCGGAACTGGGCGGCGATACCGTGCACGAGAAAGCCTATCACATGCGCGACAACATCGTGCCGGCGATGATGGCAGTCAGAACGGTGGTCGACAAGCTGGAACGCCTTCTGCCCGACACGGAGTGGCCGTTGCCGAAGTACCGTGACATGCTGTTCGTGAAATAAGCGGGATGCGGGGTACGCGACGCGGGGTGCGGGGAATGCGATCGATCTGGAGTCCCCGCGTTTCGCGTCGCGTGCCGCGCGCCACCTAACGGTCGGCGGGAGGTGGCTCCAGACCAAGCCGGCCGGCGGTAAGCCAGGCTTCGACGATCAGCCCGTCTTCGACTCGCAGGAAATCGGCGCCTAGCCAGTGGGCGCGCTGGGCCGACGGCATGCCGGCGGCTCGAGCATCGGACGCCGAGCTCTCACTCCACGTCCACAGTCCGACGAGCTCCCCGTCGGTCACCAGCGGGGCGGCGCGGGCGCGCCGTTGCTCCGGGCGGCGCCGCCATTCTGCGACCATGTCCCGAAGCGCCTCACGAGTATGCACCTGGCCGTTGAGTCGTACCGAGTCGGTCACGATCTCATCGAGCCCGGCCAGTGCTCCATCGTTGAGCGCGGCAAGCCAGCCGTCCGTCACCCGCTGCGCCGAAGGAGGAAGCGCGTCCGCCGCGGCGCGACTCGAGGTATGAACCCAGTCGGCGTCGGAACGAAGCAGGGCGACAGGAACGATCATTAAAGCTATGGCGAGAGTGGCAGTGCGGTTCATGCGCAAGCGCTCTCCGGATCATGCGGTGGGAATCGAAGCAGAGCCCGTCGTCGGGTCAGGGCAGCGCCCCGATAGTGCGCCCGATCTGTCTTATATGCAAGGGCGAAAGTGAAAACAGATGGATCGATCCGGCAGCGATGTCGATTCCCGCTCCCCGCTCCCGCTCCCCGCCCTCCCGCTTCCCGATCACGTCAAACGTTAAACCGGAACAGCATCACATCGCCGTCACGCACTACGTAGTCGCGACCCTCAGAGCGGACCGACCCTACGTCGCGCGCCCCCTTCCATCCGCCGAGCCTGACGAACTCCGCGTCGGCGACCGTCTCCGCCCTGATGAATCCCCGCTCGAAGTCGGTATGAATCACTCCCGCCGCCGCCGGCGCGGTATCGCCGGCGTGGATGGTCCACGCCCGAACTTCCTGCTCGCCGGCGGTGAAGTAAGTCCGCAGACCGAGCAGGCGGTAACCGGCGAGGATCAGCCGATCGAGCCCGGCCGATTCGATACCTAACGAATGCAGCAGCTCCCGGCGGTCATCGGGCCCCAGTTCGGCGAGCTCCGATTCGATCCGCGCCGAAAAAGGCACCACCTCGGCGGGTTCCTGGCTAGCGGCTACGGCGTCGCGTAAGGCGCGAAGGTGCGGTCCCTCGGTGCCGGTAAGCTCGCCGTCGGTGACGTTTGCCGCGTACAACACGGGCTTGGCCGTGAGCAGGGTAAGCGGAACGAGCAACTTCCGTTCGTCGGCTGTCAGGCTCGCCTGCCAGATCCCATGGCCCTGCGCCAGCGCGGCATAGGCGCGCTCGACCGCCGGGAGCTCGGCGGTGGCCTCCTTGTCACCGGACCGCGCAGCCCGCTTGACGCGATCGAGACGCTTCTCGACCGTTGCCAGATCGGCGAGGGCCAGCTCCATCTCGATGATCTCACGGTCGCGCACGGGATCGACCGAGCCCATCACGTGCACTACATCATCGTCCTCGAAGCACCGGACGACGTGCACTATTGCGTCGGTCTCGCGGATGTTGGCGAGGAACTTGTTGCCAAGCCCTTCGCCCCCCGCCGCACCCTTGACCAGCCCGGCACTGTCCACGAATTGCACGACCGCCGGCACCGTGCGCTTTGGCTTGACTATCTCGGCCAGCCTTCCCAGCCGCTCGTCAGGCACTTCGACGATTCCGATGTTCGGCTCGACGGTGCAGAACGGATAGTTGGCCGCATCGGCGCCCGCCGCCGTGAGCGCATTGAAAAGCGTGGACTTGCCGACGTTCGGGAGGCCGACGATACCGAGAGATAACATTACGCAATCCGTAACCTGAGCAGAGATGAGAGATGCGAGTTGCGAGAGAGGCTATTCCTCGCAACTC
>JBGTNB010000362.1:0-5662 GCA_041743285.1 Gemmatimonadaceae bacterium | reverse complement strand
ACTTCACTGTGCCGGTCGTACGCATTGCGGTACTCCTGTTTTCGTGTGGTCGGAGTCCGGGGAGCCCGTACATACCGACTACATGTTGTTTGGTGAGCCTGTCTCACGCGGCGAGCAACTGGACGACTTGTCCGGCAGGATCACATCGACATCGAAACTCGTTGTGAAGCAAATCTGCCTGTCACTCGGGGGCTAAGGTATTGTTGTCTGGCTGTCATGGCAAGAGAAAGGGGAAACGGGAAATGGGAAACGGGAAATGGGAAAGCGGGAAACACGGAAAAGGGGAGAGGGGAAAGGGAACCTAGACTGCGCCGGCGCTCACGGCGTCAGGGTGGCCCGAGGTTCTTCCCGTTTCCCGTTTCCCATTTCCCATTTCCCACATCGCCCCGCGATTCCCGACGGCTCTCACCGCCGCGCGTCGAATGGCAGGCGCAGCGTTGCCTCGCAACCCGTACGGTCGGTTCGGTTAGTGAGCGTCAGCCCCCCACCGTGTGCTTCGGCGATCTGGCGCGACAGGACCAGTCCGATGCCTGAGCCGTCCGGCTTGGTGGTAAAGAAGGGAACGAACAGATTCGCGGTATCGGCGAGCCCGGGCCCCTCATCCTCCACCCGCAGCTCGAGCTGCCCATTCTGCCGTTCCCACCCGATCGTCACGCGACCGTCGCAGTCGAGCGACGCGTCGGCGGCGTTGCGTACCAGGTTGATGAGTAGCTGCTCGAGCTGGTCGCCATCCGCCTGAATGACCACCGGGGGCCCGCCAAGTACCTCGACGGGGACGCGCGTCTCGAGGGCGGCAACGCGCGCCACGATCTCCTCTACGCTAACCGGTCGGGGACGGACGGGAGGCAGCCTGGCCAGCCGGGCGTAGGCGTTCATGAAACGACCTAGCGATTCGGTGCGGCTGCCGATGACGGTGAGCCCCCGCTCGAGGTCGGCCTCGAGATCCGCCGGCCGGTCGCGGCGCGCCAGGACTCCTCGCAAGCTGGCGGCGATCGACTTGATAGGCGCGAGCGAGTTGTTGATCTCGTGGCCGAGCACGCGGACGAGGCGCTGCCACGCCTGGCGCTCCTCTTCACGGAGGGTCGCGCTCACATCGGCGAGTACCAGCAGCCGGTGGCGGCGTCCGCCCTGCAGAAAATCACGTCGCCGGACCTCGAACCTGCCTGACGCGCCGGGGAAGTCAGCCGCCAGAGTGTGCGGCGGTGTCGCGGCCAGTGCGTCGGCGAGCCCCACCTCTTCGGCTCGTCTGCCTTGCAGCCGCTCCGCTGGCTGTCCGAGAAGCCGCTGGCCGGCGATGTTGGCAAGGCGCAGCCGCCCATCCTCATCGAAAGTGAAGATAGCCACGTCTATTTCGGCTATGATGCTCCGCAACAGCGCCGTCGCTTCGAGTGCGCCGAGCCGCTGCTGGCGCAGCGTGTCGCCGAGCGCGTTTACCTCCAGCATCGCCAGCCCTAACGCATCATCGGTACGCGCACCGCGCGAGCGAATCGAGTAGTCGCCCTCGTGCAACGCGGCGAGCAGGTTGGACAGGGTCTGCACCGGACGAACCACCTGTTCGCGCAGCACCATCGCAACGATCCCCCATCCGGCAACGATGCCGAAGGTGAGGGTCCACTGTGATCTGGGTGTCATGTCTCCCGACCAGATCAGCAGCAGCGCCACTATCCCACCGGGAAGTCCGGCGAGTATTGCGAGCAATACCACCCGTCGCTCGAACCGCGGGGCGCTGTTGTGCGGACCGTCGGGGGTTGGGGTCATCGTGCTAGCGGGAAGCGCGACGCGCGACGCGCTTGCCGCATCCGGGCCGCTCGTCGCTCATCGCGCGTCGCGCGTCACTCGATCGAAAGCCCATGCTGTTGCAGCCTTCGATACAAGGCGCTCCGACTCAAGCCGAGCGCGTCGGCTGCGCGGCTCACATTTCCCTGACTGCGCGACAGAGCGCCACGAATGACGTAGCGTTCGACTTCGTCGAGGGTCATTTCCTCCAGCCGCACACTGCCGTCCGCGCGTGAGCGAAGCCCCAGGTCATCGGCGCGGATCTGGTCGCCGGTCGCCATGAGCACCGCCCGTTCCATGACGTGGGCCAGCTCGCGCACGTTGCCGGGCCACGAGTAGCCGATCAGCGAACGCAGGGCGTCCGCGTCGAGACCCCCGAGTCGTTTGCCATAACGCTCGGTGCTCTCGGCGAGGAAGTGGGCGGCCAGCCTCGGAATGTCTTCGGGCCGCTCGCGGAGCGCAGGGAGGTGGATTTCCACTGTGTTGAGGCGGTACAGCAGAGCCTCGCGGAACCGTCCCTCCGCCACCTCACGAGTGATGTCCACGTTGGTTGCGGCGATCACGCGCAGATCGGCACGCCTTACGCGAGACGTGCCGACTCGCTGGAATTCGCCCGCCTGCAGCACGCGAAGCAGCTTAGCCTGCTGTCCGGAAGGCATCGTGCCGATCTCATCCAGAAAAAGTGTTCCCTGATCGGCCAGCTCCACGTAGCCGACGCGGTCGGACTTGGCATCGGTGAAGGCGCCTTTCACGTGACCGAACATCTCGCTCTCGAACACCCCGTCGGAGAGCGCCCCGGCGTTAACCACGACCAGCGCCCGATCTGCGCGCGGCGACGCGGCGTGCAGCCACCGGGCAACGACTTCCTTGCCGGTTCCATGCTCGCCGGTAACGAGCACATTGGCGACCGACGGCCCGACGCGCTCGAGCAAGGTCAGCACCGGCCGCATCGCGCGCGATTCGGCGATCAGGCGTGGCAGTCCGCCGCGGCGGAGCGCACGATTCTCGTTCTCGAGCCGCTGTGCCTGTCGTAAGGCACGGCCGAGCTCCACTTGCGTTCGGAGTGTGGCCAGCAAGCGGGCGTTGTCCCAGGGTTTCTCGATGTAGTCACGCGCTCCGCGCCGCATCGCCTCCACCGCGCCTGACACACTCCCCCACGCCGTCATGACGACCACCGGAAGCGTGGAGTCCATTCCCTGCAGCCTCTCGAGCAAGTCCATCCCCTCGACACCCGATGTCGTATCGCGCGTGTAGTTGAGATCCATGAGCACGGCATCGAGATCCATGTCCGCCACCGCCCGCACCACGCCTGCCGGCGAGCTCGCCCGCTCGACGGCGAACCCTTCGTTCTTGAGCAGCAGCTCGAGAGCGGAGATTACGTCGGGCTGGTCGTCGCCGACGAGAATGCGGGACGCGGGACGCGGGACGCGGGATGCGGGTGGAGACGGCGTGGAGGTCATGTGCGGTCGCCCCCTACGAACGTGCGGCAACGCCTGAACACCGGGTTCTCCCGATTTTTCGGCACTGGAATGATGTGGCTCGCAACAAAACGATGGTGATCGCTTTCGGGAGTCTTCTTTATTTGGAGCATCTCATGAAGGAGGATGTCACGTGGAGCATTCGCGAATTCAATCTTACCGCGACCTGACGGCGTGGAGAAAGAGCGTCGCGGTCGCCGTGGAGATCTACCGGCTTACCCGCAAGCTGCCATCCGACGAGCGTTTTGGGCTCATTCCGCAACTTCGCCGCGCCGCAGTCTTATTTCCTCGAATATTGCGGAGGGGCACGGGTCGTCTTATCGAAAGACGTACCTCCGCCACCTGAGTGTCGCCCGCGGCTCCTTAATGGAGGTCGAATCCGTACTTCATGTAACCGAGCATCTCGAGCAGCTCGCTCCGGCAGATCTGGCAGATTCGAGGCGACTACTTGATGAAACAAGCCGTCTCATCACGGCACTTAAGCGCTCCCTGTCTCCCCGCAAAACCAAGCCTGACCCTAAGTAACTCGCGCGGAGAAAGTGCCAAGGCTCTCATGGCCCGCGCTGCGCGTCCGCACCCCCCCCCGCATCCCGCATCCCGCTTCCCGCATCCCGCGTCCCTCACCCCTCCCGCCTCAGCGCCTCCACCGGATCCACCCGCGCGGCGCGCCAGGCAGGAACCACGCTGGCAACAAAGGCAATCATCGCCAGCAGCACCGTGATCGTTCCGAAGGTGACAGGATCGGTCGCCGTAACCTCGAAAAGCAGACTCTCCATCACTCGGGTGGCGGCCATGGCGGCCACCAGGCCGATCACCAGTCCGACAGCGACCGGCAGCATCCCCTGCCTGACGACGAGCTGCAGCACGTCCAACGGCTTCGCGCCAAGCGCCATTCGCACGCCGATCTCACGGGTGCGCTGCGAGACGGCATACGAGGTGACCCCGTAGATGCCAATCGCCGCGAGCAGGAGAGCGATGCCGGCGAACACGCTCAGTACCACGCTGTTGATCCGTGGCTGGGCTATGGTCGAACCGACTACCTGTTCCATCGTCTGAACGGAAGCGAGTGCGACGTCGCTGTCGAGTGTCCTGACCGTGCGCCTGAGCGTCGGCACGGCGGCGAGAGGATCCCCGGCTGTTCGCATCGCGATCATAACGCCGCGGGTCGGAAGTTGGGCGAACGGGACGTACGCCTGCGCGTACGCGGGCTGATCCACACCTTCCTGCCGCGTATCCTCGACAATGCCGACAATGGAGAAGAAGCGCTCCCCATTGAAGCTGATCCGCTGACCGATGGGATCGATGTCCGGCCAGTGCTGACGCGCCATGGTCTGGTTGATGAGCGCGACGTCGACCGAACCCTCGCGATCCTGGTCCGTGAACAGCCGGCCCTGGACGATCGGTATCTCGAAGAGCCTGAAGTACTCGGGTGTGATTACGTATCGCTGAGCGTCCTGCGGTGTGCCGGCTGGCGGGGCCTCGCGGCCGTCAATCGCGAACGACAGATAGTTCGACCCGCCTGACGCGGGCAGCTGGTTCGCGAAGGCAACCGAGGCCACCCCCGGCAGGCGCTGCAGCTCGCCGTGCAGTTGGCTCAAGGCCGTCTGTACCTGCGGCATCTCCGGATAGCGGGATCCGGGGAGCACGAGGTACGCTGTTAGAACATTCTCTATTCGCGCACCGACATCCACCCGCTGCAACTGCTCGAAGCTGCGGATCAGCAGCCCGGCTCCGACCAACAACAGCATAGCGAGCGACACCTCCGCCATAACGAGCAGCCGGCGCGGATCGCGCAGCGCGGATCCGCCGCTGATCGAACGCTGCCCGTCGCGCAGTGAACCTGCCAGCGCGGTACCGGAAAGCCGGAGCGCTGGTGCCAAACCGAACAGAATTCCCACGAATAGCGACAATCCCACGGTAAACAGGATTACGCGCCAGTCCATCGAGACTTCCTCCAGCCGTGGTAGCATGTCGAGATTGGCGCGCTGCAGCAGGGCGATCACCCAACCGGCGAGCAGCAGTCCGGCGGCGGCACCGGCGAGCGCGAGTACCATGCTTTCGGTGAGTACCTGTCTAATGAGTCTCCGGCGACCTGCCCCCAGCGCCGCGCGCACTGCCATCTCGCGATCGCGGCCGGCGCCGCGCGCCAAAAGCAAGTTCGCCACGTTGGCGCAGGCGATGAGCAGCACCAGACCCACCGCGCCCATGAACACGAGCAGCGCCGGCCGTGCATCGCCCACGAGTTGCTCGCGCAGAGGCACGAGTTCGGCCGTGACCTGCTCGTTGGTCTGCGGATAGAGCTCGCTGAGCCGCTGCATGATCGTCTTGAGCTCGGCGTCGGCAGCGAGGATCGTCACGCCCGGGGCCAGACGCCCGATCACCGTTAGGAAATCCGACCGGCGCCCAGG
>JBGTNB010000361.1:0-5350 GCA_041743285.1 Gemmatimonadaceae bacterium | reverse complement strand
TGAGCGGGGCTCAAGATCGAGGCCGCCGCAGTGAAACATGATGGCGAGCTTGAAGCGCTCTCGGTCTCGAAACCCCCGCGAGGAATACTTGATCCATTGGATTTTCGCATTCAGCCCTTCGGTGACCGCGTTAGTGATATGGTGCGTGAGATAGGTCAGAATGTTCTCGAGGTGCCGAGCCAACGTGCCGGCCGCTTGAATAATCGGCGTCAGGCGGGAGCGGCGCGCCCACTGGTGCCAGCGATGGAAGAAGGCCCGGGCGGCCGGAATCGAGCGATAATCCCAAAGGCGTTGGAACGCCTCCTTGATCGCCCAAGCGCGGGCGGCTTTCAGGGTGCTGGTCTTGAGTCGGTCCAGCTCCGCTCGCATGGCGGCGCTCAGACGCTTGGGATTCATCAGCCACAGATACTTGGTACGCGTCAGGCGCCGATCGCCCTGCTTCAACAGTTCTTTGTGTTCGTGTCGGCGCACCGCATCGACCGCTTCGAGCAGCTGCTGCATGACGTGAAATCGATCGAAGACGATCTTCTGATCGGCGTCGGGGACGTAGGCGCGCACCGTCTTCCGATAGGGGTCCCACATATCCATCGCGATCGCTGTGATCCCGTTCAGCTCCTCTGGAGTGAGCCCCTCGAAGTACGGCACCAACGTCTCCGCGCGGCGGTCATCGCCGACATAGAGCACCTGTCGGCGGTCGAGATCACAGACCATCGTCACGTACTCGTGCGGCCGCAGATACGAGTGCTCATCAATGCCGATCCGGCTGCCCGCTGCACTCGACCGCCGCGCAAGGCCCCGCCGGACGGCGCGCTTCACCATGCCATTTGCTTCCTCCCATGTCAGGCCCAAGCGGCGAGCCACTGCCGTCGGCGTCGCTTCTTTGAGCCAGGCAATCGCCAGGCGCTCGAACAGCAGGGTGAACCGCGAGTGCGCCTCGGCCCATGGTACCCGCAGCAGCTTCACGCCATGCGTCACGCAATTCAGCCGCGGGACCCGCGCATGCAGAAGCGTCCGAAACTGACAGGTATCCAAGTGGCGCCAACTCCGCTCTTGATGATCGTAGATCGGACTTACCTCGCCACAGTCGCTACAGCCAAACCGCGTCCCCGGCCGCGGAACCACCCAGACATGCACCGCTCCTTCGTCTTCTTTCAACTCGACGCGCTCCACTTCCCACGGCTCCGGCAACCCCAAAATCGTTGCATACAACGCCCGATCATCCATGACGCGCTCCAGGAAAAGCTCCTCGCGTCACCCTACTTGACCCACTGAATTCCCGGAAGACCCACAATTCGCAATTCGCAATTCGCAATTCGCCCTCACGCCGTCGCTCTAATGAGATCCGGCTGCGGATCCGGCAGCTTTGGCCTGAAAAGCAAAGAGAAGATCAGCAATACCACCATTGCGCCTACCGCGGGCACGATCCAGATCGATCGCCAATCGTGCGCGACGACGCCGGACGGGTCCACGATCGAATAATGTTCCACGACTCGACCGGACGCCCACGCTCCTATGAAGTTACCAACGCCCAGAGTCACGAATGCGATGAAGCCCTGCGCGGCTGCGCGGATCTTCGGCCCGGCCCGCTGATCGACGTAGATCTGCCCGGTCACGAAGAAGAAGTCGTAGCACACGCCGTGAAGCAGAATACCCAGGTACAGCATCCACACCGTTTCTCCTACGCCGCCGTAGGCGAACAGGAAATACCGCGCGGCCCATGCCGCCATGCCCACCAGCATGATCTTCTTGATGCCGAGCCTTACGAGAAACACCGGCATGAGAATCATGAACCCGATTTCCGATACCTGCCCCAGCGTCATCTTGCTGGCCGGCTCCGACATGCCGATTTCGTTGAGGAAAAGGTTGGTGAACGCATAGTAGAACTGCAGCGGAATGCACAGCAGGAACGATCCAATCACGAAGATCAGAAACGAAGGATCACGCATCAACGACAGTGCATCGAGCCCGAGTACGTCGCGGGCGCTGAGCGGCCGTCCGGCAGAGTGAGGCGGCGTATGCGGCAGCATGAGCGAGTACGCCGCCAGAACCACCGACGCCGCGGCAGCGATACGCATCGGGATCGCCGTCGCCTCGAGCCCTAGCTGCCCGACAACCAAACCGGCGACGATCCAGCCAATAGTGCCGAGCACACGAATGCGCGGAAAATCCTTCGCCGGATCCTGGACGTTGTCGAACGAGATTGAATTGCTGAGCGCCAGTGTCGGCATGTAGCAAAGCGCATATCCGATCAGCACGGGATAGAAGGTGCCGAACGACTCGAGCGTCGAGGCGTAGAACAGTATCCCAGCCCCCACCAGGTGCAGCACCGCCAGCAGCTTTTCACTGGCGAAGAACCGGTCGGCGACCATGCCCACGAAAAACGGCGAGATCATCGCCGCGATAGCCAGGCTGCCGTATGCCAGGCCGATCTGCGTCCCATCGAACGCGCGGGTGGTGCCGAGATAGGTTCCGAGCGTTACGAACCACGCCCCCCAGATGAAATACTGGAGGAACATCATGATGGAAAGCCTGACGCGAGCGCTCACTGGAGTTCCCTCACCTTGATGTTGCGAAACGACACCCGGTCACCGTGGTCCTGCAAGCCGATGTGACCGCGAGTAGCACGGGCATAGCCCGGCCACTCCGTAAACTTGCTCGTCGCCAGCCGCCTGTTCCAATCCTCGCTCCACATTTCCGCGTCGACAAGCTTCTGTCCGTTGAGCCAGTGCTCCACGTGGTTGCCGCGGACGAGCACCCGCGCGCTGTTCCACTCGCCGGCCGGCTTGACCACCCCCCGCTCGGCGGGATAGAGGCCGTACAACGCACCGGCACTCGTTAATGGAGACTGGCCATCGATGTGCCCGGAGTCGTCAAGCACCTGCATCTCGATGCCGGTGTGGTACGACTGGTCGCCTTCCTCGGTCACGCGGTAGAACACCCCGCTGTTGCCGACCGGTCCCACCTTCCACTCCAGCGCCAACTCGAAGTCGCCGAACTGCTCGTTCGTTATGATGTCACCACCCGCGGCGACCCGCGTCAGCTCCCCATCGACCGCCTGCCACCCGTCGGGAACCGTCTGCTGCTTGTAGCCGCGCCAACCTTCGGTTGTCCGGCCATCGAAGAGCAGTCGCCAACCCTCCGCGCGCTCCGCGGAGGTCAATGAGGAAGTGCTCATGGTGTCCTGCGCCCTGTCCGCGGCCACCGAGTCACTCGCGCTCTGGTCGGCCGATGAACAGGCAACAGCCGCCACGGCGGCCACGGTTGCAAAGGCGCCGAGGCGCATGCGCCTGACGAAAGGCAGAAATCGAGGATGCATGGGAGGTGCCTGATGCGGGCGAATCAGAGACGAATCGGGGCATGGTACCCACTGAGGATGGACCAGAACTTACGCCCTGCCCCGGCGTCGAGCCAGAGCCGGATTCATGGCCCGGCGGGTTTCAGCTCCCGGGCTTGGCCCCCGCCTGGCGACCTTACGAGCAGAGTTGCCGTCGCCCCACAGGTTCGCGATCATTGGCTGGAACGGGGGGTACGACCACAGTGCGCCTTGAACATGGACCTTCCAAAGACCTCGTGCCTGAGCCCGAAGCGCAGGACCCGGCCGCTCAACAAGGGCCGGTAAGACTGGCCACCCGGGCCAATGCGGTAGCGATCACCCGCGCCTCGCTCGGATTCATCGTTGTCGCCATTCTTTACACCAGCCGCGAGCTGTACCTGGGAGCGTTCTTCCTTACACTCATCGCCATCTGGATGGATGGCCTCGATGGGTGGGTGGCGCGGCGATTCTCGGAGGTGTCGCGGATTGGAGCGGCTATCGACATCCTGACCGATCGCATTGTGGAGATGACATACTGGATCGCCTTCGCAACCCTCGGCTGGATCCCCATCTGGGTCCCGATCGTCGTCGTGGTGCGTGGGCTGCTGGTGGACGGCGCGCGGGCGGTGGCCTTCGAGCAGGGTTTTACGGCTTTTGGGGCTTCCAGCATGATGCGCACCGCACTCGGCCGGCTGCTGGTCAGTTCGCGCGCGAGCCGGTTTGCATATGGATTGGCAAAGGCGTTGGCTTTCTCGTTGATGATCCTCGCCTTTACTTCAGCCCTCGCTCCGCCGGTTCGGGAGTTGTTACTCGCCGCCGCGCTCGTCTGCGTGTACGCATCAGTTGCGTTATGCATAATCCGCGGTGTTCCGGTGCTGGTCGAGGTCCGGCGGCTGCTTTAGTCCATCACGAATGCTGCACCAGCGCGATTTCATCCTCAGACTGATCGAGCAGGCGGGAGCAGCGGTTGCGCGGCTCCGCGCCATGCTCGGTTTGGGCAACACTGCCGAGGCCGAAATTGTCGTACATGAGGCTGAGCAGGCACAGGCAGCGCTGTTCGGCGCACTGTGGGCCTCGGTGCGTGTGCTCGACCCCGCGTCGGCGGCGATGCTGGTTGGCGACGCACGCCAACTCCACGCGTGGCTGGACCTGCTGCGCGTTCAAGCCGCGGCGTACGAGCAAATCGGCGCCATGGCGGAGTCGCAGGCCCTGACTGCACGCGCCGATGCTTTGGAGCGTGCAGCACCCTCCGCCGAATCCTGACCTAACGCTGCGGCTGGTCGGGATTCTCCACCGGGATTCCCGGCGAGGGACTATCCGGCGGCAGGTTGACTTTGCGAACGGGTGGGCCGGGATCGTGGAATGGCTCGCGCTCGGGCGGACGAATCGGGTCACGCTCCGGCTCCGGGTTGTCGGGCTCTTCGCGCTGCGGGCGCTCCGAGATGTGGCCACGAATATCTGACAGCATCATTTCTCCCTAGGGCAGTGTGTGGTCAGTGCTTGCAGGAATCGGGCGCAGTGAGCTCGGAACACGATTGGCAATCGCGCTAATGATCACAGGCGTTTGCTGTTGCCTGAAACTCTCGCGGCACGCCGCTCGCTAGTGATGGCAAGGTCGGATTCGCGCGCGCTCTATTCCGCGTCGCTCATCCCTCGTCCCTCAGCCCTCGTCCCTCGTTCTATGCCCTGTCTCTTCGCGATCTTCGCCCTGATGACGCCGAGGCTGGTGATCGTCGTGCTCTGGCTGTTCAGCAGCTGGTTCGTCGGCGTGTTCGACAACCTGCTCTGGGTCATTCTCGGGTTCATTTTCCTTCCCACCACGCTGCTCTGGTATACGGCCGTACAGCACTGGTTCGGAGGAGAATGGACGCTTTGGCCCATCATCGGGCACGTCGTCGCGCTACTGATCGACGTATCGCCCGCGAGCGGCAAGCGGTCCAAGTAGCACCGGGGCGCGAGCGGCAAGCTCCACGGCCGCTCGCGCCACCGCGCCTGGGTCTACGGCGTTCCCCCTCCGATGGGCGTGCCGGCCGGGGC
>JBGTNB010000360.1:0-5957 GCA_041743285.1 Gemmatimonadaceae bacterium | reverse complement strand
GAGAGGACGAGAAATGAGCTTCGCGCTACAGAAGCAAGGAGAAATTGTCGTGGTCGATGTTGAAGGACAGCTGATCGTCGGCAATCGTCAGGAATTGAAGCAGAAGGTTCTGGATGAGCTGGAGCGCGGTGAGCGCAAGTTTCTCATCGACTTCAGCCAGACCGGGTACATCGATAGCTCGGGACTGGGAGTGCTCGTATCGTTGTCCAAGAAGATCCGTGAACAGGGCGGGGAACTTCGCCTTGCCAATCTCAATGAAGACCTCAAGACGCTGTTCGAGCTCACGAAGCTGGACACGCTGTTCCAGATCGCGGACTCACGTGAGAGAGCGCTCGAGAGCTTCTGACGTACGGCCGGTGGCGCCGCGGCGCCGCCGGCACGTTCGCCTTCGCCTTACCCACACCCCGGATTGATGGCGTCGCATGAGAGCGGCAACGGCGCCTCGTCGGACGGCATGCATCTCCGCCTGACGCTGGAGACGAGCATTCCCAGCGACGTGCGTTTCATTGAGCGCATCGTGGCACTGGTGCAGCGGCAGTGCCGGGAATTGTCGTATCCGAACCGGCAGTGCGCTCTCAACATCCCGGTCGCCCTGGCCGAGGCACTCGCCAATGCCATCCTCTACGGCAACCTGGCCGACCCTCACAAGGCCGTACACGTGCGCGCCGACGCCGATGCCCAGCGGGTCGTCATCGACGTAATCGACCAAGGCAGCGGCTTCAACCTGGAAGAAAGCGTTGGCGATCCCACCGCGCCGGAAAACATCCGGCGAGAAGACGGGCGTGGACTCTATCTCATGCTCAAGCTCATGCACCGGGTCGAGCGATTCACGCGCGGCGGGAACGTCGTGCGCCTGACGCTCCGGCGCGATGAGTGAACTGGCAAGAGTCCTCGGCGCGTTCAGGCGGGCTACGAAATGCGATGCCGCGGTGTGGTCGTCCGATGGGGAAGCGCTCAGAAAGGAAGCGGGTTCGCTCCCTGTCTCGGCAGCCGACTGGCTCCCTCCACGCATGAGCGGGCCGCCCCTCACGGTGGACGCACCAGGGGGCACAGCGATCATCGCGGTCATTCCGGGTCCGCACCGGGGCTGGCTCACCGTTGGACCCTGTACGGATCATGGCGCGGCGCTCGCCGATTATCTCGACCTGCTGCTCCCGATCGTCACGCTGCTTCGCCAGGCTACGCTCGAGGTGGAGCACGCGGCCACCGAGCTCGCCGAGCGGTACGAGGAGATCAACCTGCTGTACACCATCACGGAGATTCTCGGGCGGTCGGTGGCACTCGAGGAAGTTGCGGCGACCATTCTTTACGAGCTGAGCGAGACGGTTGGTGCCGGCTACGGATCGTTGCTGGTGTTCGATGCGAACGCACGTGTGCTGCACGCACTGGCGGCACAGGGCGCTGATGCGCGCTCGCTTCCGTTGATCGATGAGAACGACCCCCGCAGCGTCTCGGCACGCGTGTTCCGCGAACAGAGAGCGGTGATCGTCGATGAAACGGCCATGCAATGCGAGGCCGAGGCGCCGTACCGACGGGGCGCCATGCTATCGGTTCCGATAATGTGGACGGCGCCCGGGGGCACCGGGGAGCCGTTAGGTGTGGTCAACCTTTCTGGACGTCCTAACGGGCACTCGTTCAGCGCGGGCGACCAGAAGCTGGTTGCCGCAATCGCTACACAGATCGGAACCGCCCTACAGAACGCGAGGTTGGTAGCCGAATCCCTCGAGCGGCAGCAGCTGGTCCGCGAAATGGAGCTCGCCCACGATCTGCAGATGAAGCTGTTGCCGCGAACCGACATCGTCGCGCCGCAGGCCACCGTCGCGGCGCGAGTGGTGCCCGCCGAGAGCGTTGGGGGTGACTTCTTCCAGCTATTTCCCCTCTCCGGCGACCGAATCGGCGTGATGGTGGCTGATGTATCGAGTCATGGATACGGGGCCGCGCTGATAATGGCGCTGGCAATGAGTGCATCGGCGATTCATGCGCAGAGCTCCGCCGGCCCAGCCGCCATGCTCGAGCGCCTGCTCGAGTCGCTAGGCGAGGAGCTGGAGAAGACGGAGATGTCCATCTCCACGATCTATGTGGTGATCGATGGCCCCGGCCGTCGCATGTCGTATGCCAACGCCGGATTGCCACACGCCTTTCTGATTGACTCCAGTGGCAAGAGCACTCGACTCGGCGCGATCGATCCGCCGCTCGGGCTTGGAGAATGGAAGGTTCACGAGCGGAAGCGCGCATGGGCACCGACCGATACGCTGGTGCTGTTCACCGATGGCCTGTCCGATGCGCATGGCAGCGACGACAACCGGTTCGGCGAGGAGCGCGTTCTCGAAGCGGTGCGCCGCCGCCTTGACCGGCCGCCTGCGGAGATTCTAGCCGGCATCTTCTCCGCGGTCGCCGTCCACACCGGCGGCCTTGACCTGCCTGACGATCAGACCTGCGTCATCGTCAGGAGCTGACGGTGGTCCGTGAAGGCGACGACGCGCGTCCTGCCACACCGCGCCGAAAACGGTTCGGCCAGCACTTTCTCACCGATCCCGGGATTCTCAGCCGCGTGGCTGCGGGCGCCGGTGCCGGGCCGGGCACCACCATCGTCGAGATAGGTCCCGGCCGTGGATCGCTCACCGCGCACCTGCTAGGCAGCGGCGCGCGCGTGGTAGCTGTGGAGATCGACCGAGACCTGGTGCGCAAGCTGCACGCCCGCTTCGCCGATTCGGCACGCCTGACTATCATCGAAGGCGACGTGCTCGAAACCGACCTTGCTGCCGTAGCCGGTGGATACTATTCACTCGTCGGTAACATCCCCTACAACATCACGACGCCCATTCTCTTTCACGCGATGCGCCCTCCGCGCCCGCAGCGCGCGGTGTTTCTGCTGCAGCGTGAGGTGGGTGAGCGCATGGGAGCCGCGCCGGGATCGCGTATCTACGGCGCGCTTACCGTGACGCTATCGGCGATCGCCAGCACCGAAGTGCTCTTCCGGGTGCCACCAGGAGCCTTTCAGCCGCCGCCCAAGGTAGAATCCGTTGTTGTTCGCATCACGCCGCGCGCCGATCCGCTCGTCAGGCCCGACGAGGAGGCGGCGTTCCGCACGCTGGTGCAGGGCGCGTTCGGGCTCCGTCGCAAGCAGATGCGGCGCGTTGTACGCACGCTCTTCGATCTCGATGCCGGCACCGCAGATTCCCTCCTCGCCACGGCTGGCATCGATCCGGACGCGCGCCCGGAGACTCTTACTCCAGAGGCGTTCGCGGCGCTGCTGCGGGGGAGGCGATAGTCCAACGGCGGGAAATGGGAAAGGGGAAATGGGAAAGGGGAACGGAAACGGTTCGGCTTCCCTCGTTGCGCGTCGCTCGTCCCTCGTCGCCCGAGCTATGCACTCTCCGCAGGGCAGCGGCTGAACCGCAGATGGCGCAAATTACGCAGATGTGTTTGTTGTTAGCAAGGCAGACTCGCACGTAATAGGAGTCACTTCTGCGTAATCGGCGTAATCGGCGGTTCTTTTGCTGTTCAGATCAACTTCGTTCAGAAAAGCAACAGCCGAACCGCAGATTACGCAGATTACGCAGATATGTCTTTCTAGCAGCAAGGGAGCCGCGCATTTGATAGGAACCACTTCTGCGTGATCGGCGGTCTTTCTAGCGGTTCAGCTCATGTTCGCTGAGGAACAGGAGTAGCAGAGATGATCCGCCACTTGCGTCGATTTATTAGGAGTATTAGCAAGGCGAGGCGTTCGTTCTGCGGGACTCAGCTTCTGCGTAAGCGCGGTTGATGACTGGGCGGATCGCTTGAAACAGAGTATTCCGCAGCATTCCCGTTCGCGATGAGCGTTTACCGCTAATTCACTCGTCGCTGCCCCTAACTAAGATCAAGTCGCTGGCTGCTATGCACTCCGCGCGGCAGCAGCGTTGGTCAACGCGAAGGACAGTCCTTCGAGCTCCAGCGCCATGTTGACAGTCTTGACGGTTACGTGATCGGGAGCCTGCAGCTGCACCGGCGCGAAGTTCAGCACGGCGCGCACTCCCGCGGCGACAACCTGGTCGAGGACCTGCTGCGCCGCGTCGGCCGGGACGGTGAGGATCGCGATGTCCGCGCGCTTCGTGCGCATGTCCTGGGCGATCGTCCGAATGTCCGCTACGGTGAACGACTGAAAGGCCGTGCCGATCTTGCGCGGGTCGCTGTCATACACGCCGACGATTGAAAAACCGCGCTGTTTGAAACCGCGATACTGAGCCAGCGCTTCGCCTATCTTGCCGGCCCCGACGATCACGACGCGCCATTCCCGCTCCAGGCCGAGTATCTCGCGGAGGCGGCGAGTGAGGTCGGCGACGTCGTAGCCGAGGCCGCGTTTGCCAAAGGAGCCGAACACGGACAGGTCCTTGCGGACCTGCGCCGAAGTGGTGCCGGCTCGCGCCGCCAGCTCTTCGCTGGAGATGGTCGATGAGCCGCCCGCCTCGAACTCTTCGAGGTATCGAAGATAGAGGGAAAGTCTGCGGACAGTTGAATCGGCAACGCGCTTCACGGAGAGCCTTGTGAATTTCTTCACAAGATAATGAAGAGCACGGGCGGCCGCCATACGGCCGCCCGTGCGGGTCGGGGGTCGGGGGGCGAGGGTCGGGGGGCTGGCGGTCGTTGGTTGGGGCGCATCGGGAATCGGAAATCGGTCGTAATGCGGCCGAAGTCCCCGATGGTGCAACGGTTCCCGTTTCCCGTTTCCCTTCTCCCGATTCCCGATTCCCCATTCCCGATTCCCGACCTCCCTCGCCCCCTGACCCCCTCACCCCCTAGCTTCCACCCATGCCCGTCAATGTCAGCTCGGAAATCGGCCGCCTGCGATCCGTAATCGTACACACACCCGGGCCCGAGCTCCTCGCCGTAACCCCATCGACACGCGAGGACTATCTCTATGACGACATCATCGATCTCGAGATAGCGCAGCGGGAGCACCGCCGCTTCGTCGCCATTCTCGAGCGTTTCACCAAAGTCCACTACGTGCGCGATCTGCTGGGCCAGGTCGCCGATCGGGCCGAGGTGCGCCAGCGCCTGATCGAGGAGACAATGCCCTTTGTCCCCTCCGAGCCGCTCGCCAAGGACATACTCGGCCGCCCGGCCGCGGATCTGGTGCGCATGCTCGTCGAAGGGGTGGCCGAGGCGCCCGGGCCGCTCGCCGAAATGCTCAACGAGCACGGATACCTGCTCCCGCCGGTGCCCAATCTTTTCTTCACGCGCGACACGGCAATGATCATCGGCGAGCACGTACTCGTCGGGTCGATGAGATACGATATTCGATGGAGCGAAGAGCTGATCATGAAGCTGCTCTTCGAGTTCCACCCGGAGCTCGCCAACTGCGGCATTCTTTACGATGGCTCGTCGGAGCGCCGGTACAATTACACACTCGAAGGGGGCGACGTTCACCCGATCCGCGGCGATACCGTCATGATCGGCTTCAGCGAACGATCGAGTCCGGGTGCGATCGACAACCTGATGAACATCCTCTTCGAACGTACGCCGATCACCGACGTCATCGTCGTCGTTATGCCGACCGAGAATACCGCCATTCATCTCGACATGATCTTTACGCAGGTCGATCGGGAGCTGGCCGCCATTTTCCCGCCGCACTTCATTGGCCCCGAGCGTCTCCCGATCTTGTACCGGCGCAAGGGCCAGTCCGGGATGAAGGAGATGCCGAACATCTTCGCAGCGCTGCAGGCGGTAGGGCTACCGACCGAGCCGATCTTCTGCGGAGGCGACCGGCGAAGCGTACAGGAGCGGGAGCAGTGGTCATCGGGGTGCAACTTCGTCGCGCTGAGGCCGGGGCTGGTGCTCTCCTACTCGCGAAACGAGGCCACGCTTCACGAGATGCAGAAGATGGGCTTTCGGCTGGTCAGTGCCGCCAACTTCCTTTCTGAAGAGGAACCGATCAGGGAAAGCGAACGGGTGGTGATCACGTTCGAGGGAAGTGA
>JBGTNB010000359.1:0-4405 GCA_041743285.1 Gemmatimonadaceae bacterium | reverse complement strand
CCGCAATGACGACGCACTCGCTGCCTGCGCTACGTGCCTATCTAGACGGCGAGCGCCTCCTGCGTGACGCCCGGCCCGAGGCCGCGCTCGCCCGCTTTGCCGACGCGGTGGAGCGCGACTCGATGTTCGCGCTCGCCTGGTACCGCCTGGCGCGAGCAGCAGGGTGGCGACAGATGGATTCAATCAACAAGATCGCGACCGAGCGCGCACTGCGCCATGCCGACGCGCTCCCGCCACGCGTGCGCCGCATTCTGGATGCCTATCATCATTTGCGGGCGGGCGACCCACGCGAGGCCGAACGCCGGCTTCGGGTAATCGTCACCGAGCACCCTGACGACGCGGAAACATGGTTGCTCCTCGGAGAGGCGTTATTCCACAACAATCCCGGATTGGGACGTTCGGCCAGCGAGGCGCACGAGCCGCTGAGGCGTGCGATGCTGCTCGATCCGCGAAACCGCGAAGTCACCGTGCACCTGATGGATCTGGCGGCACGCCATCGCCAGCTCGGACAACTCGACACGCTGTTTCGAATGTACTTCAGTCCGAACAGCGAAGGCGAGCAGCCCGGCATTCGCCAGGCGTACAGCACGCTTCACGCGCAACTTACCGGCGACCGGACCACCGCGGAGGCAGCGCTCCGGCGGCTCGAGGAGGCCGGAGTGGAGGCGGTCGCAGTCGCCTTGGTCCGTGTAGCGCCACAGATCGGCGACTTAGAGCTGGCGACCCGACTAGCGGAGCACCTGGCCTCGCCAGGCAACGAGCCCGCTATTCGTGCGCAAGGACTGGTCAGCGTGGCGCTGTTCGAGCTCGCGCGCGGTCGCTGGACGCGAGCGGAGCGCGCCTGGCGTGAGGCGGGAATACTTGACCCAGGCTTGGCCGTGATGTACCGCGCCATGGCGTACGCGATGCCCCTGGCGCCGGTGCCATCCGACTCCCTGCGCGCAGTGCGCGGGCAGCTCGCCAGGTGGAGCGTGCGCGAACATCCACTCGACCGCTCGCTGACAGATTCGGAGCAGGAGGTCGCACGCCTCTACATGATCGGCCACCTGAGCGCGCGACTCGGCGACGCCGGGGGTGCGGCGGACGTTCGCCGCCGCCTGCTGTCGGCTGGCACCGACTCGTCGAGCCGTCATCTGGCGGCGGCGTTTACGGCTGCACTGCTGGGACACTCAGCGCTACAGCGCGGACAATCCGGGGCTGCGCTCGTCGCCCTGAAGGAGGGGATGATCCACTGGCCGTTCGCCCGTCGCGGTGGGTCGCCTGTGCTCGAGCAGCACCTCGAGCGGCTCGCTTACGCAGATGCTCTTCTGGCCGAAGGGCGCGATCGCGAAGCCCTGGCGTGGTATGCCGCGCTTCACGACGGCTACCACAACCTCGGCAGCCCTTTTCTCGGCCACACGCTCACTCGCCGCGCCGCGATCTTCGAGAGACTCGGCCGCCTGGCGGACGCTCGCATGCACTACGCGCAACTCCTCGAGCTGTTGCAGGACGCCGACCCGGTGCTTCAATCGCGCATCGCAACGGCACGAGATCGCCTCGACAGGCTGCCGCCGTGAGGATTTGCTTGCAAAACGATAAGCACTGCGTTTTCTCCACCGGCGACGGACAGGATGAGCGTCGCCTACTCGATCGCTCCACGAACGCTCGTCAGGCGAGCGAGAAAGGCACGAATTCGGCGTGCGTTCGTGCCTACGTCGCTTCCGCCCACGCGTGAGAGCGAGCGCACGTCCACACGCGCCCCGCCGGCGGCTGGTGTCACTCGCACCACCACGTCGTCGTAGAAGCCGAACCAGAACGTGCGGTCAGTTGCTTCAACTCGTCCGAGCACGGTATCCACAGCCGCCACCGTCCAACCCATGTCGCGCGCCACGGCCGCGGCTCGCGCTACCGCCGCTGCTGGAGGAATCTGCAGTGTTACCGGCCCAATGTCGGGATACCCGGCCCGCTGCTGTGCGGCGACCTCGGGCCCGCCGTACTCCACTGGATTGCGCGCGCCGGGCCGCCGGTCGCGGAGCACCACGAACGCCGGGGGGTTGTCTGTATCGGTGGTGATGTCATGGATGGGCGGCACCTCGCGGGCCGTCCGCCGCCATTGCCATAGAACGGCAACCGTTCCGAGTGCAACGACTACCAGCGCCGCGGCTATGGCAATCGAACGTCCCCGGCCCGGGCCCCGGATAAGCAGGGCAGCTCCCGCTGTGAGGGCGGCCGCGGCCAGCGCCGCGTAACCACCCCACCGGAGCATGGTGAATCCCGTGCCGAAGTGCCACCAGCCCCAGCGGCTGCCAAGTCCCGCGAGCGCGATCATAACGACCGCGAGAGCCACGGCGGAAACTCCGGCCACGAACAGACGCGACGCGGCGGAACGGGGAGATGGTGGAACATCGACATGAGAATTCGTCATGCGGCTCCCACTATGACTGGCAGTGGCGACGCTTGCAAACCGGGCACCGGTTCCTGGAGGCTAATGGCGTGGGCCCCGTCAGCGAGGGTGACGAGAACAGCGCTCGCTCACTCGTACAGCGCATTGAACACCAGCTTGAACGTGCCGTGCGGCTGCGCACGGAAGAGAACTTCGGGTCCTAACAAGTGCAGAGTGCCCCTGCCCACCTGAGCGGTCGCCGCCGCCACTCCGCCCTCGAGATACTGCTCTCCCCATGCCCAGCCGCTGCGCAACGGCGCGGCCGTGTCGAACCAGGCAACCGGGCGGATGCCCGCCAGCGTCGCCGATGGCGTTAGGCGAAACACCGGGCTATTGTCGAACATTACGATCGCGCGTGACGGCATTCCCGCCGCCAGCGGTGCCGTAGAGTCCACTCGGACCTCGAGCAGGGAGCCGGGAATGTAGTACTTCTCGCGCGGCAGCTCTCTCGATTCGCCGTCGGCCGTGTGCTCGACGAGATGGTTTGTGACAGGCAGCCCGAGGTGCTGTGCCAGCACGGTCGAGCTTCCGATTGTTATGACGGTTCCGCCCTGCTCAAGGAAGGCCTTGAGCTGCGGTACGGTCTTGTCCACCGTCACGTTGCCGAGCCAGCCGCGGAACTCGGCGGGGACCGCGCTCGCGTCAGGCGAATCGGAGCCGAGGCCGCCTCTTCCCTCTCCCGACGGAATGGCACCGTCCACGAAAATGAGCACGTCGTACTTGGCGTTCAGATTGCCCGCGTCGAGCGTCTGCGGATAGACGACCTGGAAGGGGAATTCGAACTGCTCGAGTATCCATCGCGTCCATCCCGACGGCATCGAGCCGCCAAAGCGGTCCCACAGTCCGATTCGAGCAGGCCGCACCGGAGTCGCGCCGGCGGGCCGCGCGACTGCGCCGGCGCTCAGACCGAGCTCACGGGCTAGCGCTTCCAGCTTGCCGTGGGTCCCGCTCCCAGCCGAGACGTAGAAGCTGCCGGCCGGATAGGCCTGAGCGCCGACCGTCACCGGCGCTGCGACGCGCATGACGGTTTCGCCTGCGCCGAGCAGGCGATTGACCGCCCGATAGGCATCGTTGACGGTAGCCGAGAGAATGTAGCCGCCGCCGTTAGGTGCCCGGGCGACGGTGCCGGCCGGCATCGCCGCCACGCTGTCGAGCTTCACCAGCGGACCTTCAATAGGGTCGAGGATCCGGTCGAAAGCGACGCCCATCTGCATGGCGACCGTCCAGCCGGCGTTGTCGTACGGCGGCTTTGGCGGCCCGCCAGGATATGGAAAGTCGTTAGGATGATCCTGTGGCTCGAACATATCGAGGATGTGCGGCCGGAATGCCTGCGCCGTGAGGATCACGTAGGAATTGGCCGGATAGCGCTTTCCGGACACGGTGAACGGCGCCGTTGCCCGATGAACGGTTATTCCGTTCTCCTGCAGAGTGTGCACGAGCTTGGTAGCGGTAGCGAAATCGCCCTGGTCGGCCGACAGGATGTAGGCGCGCGGATCGCGGTCGGCCGCAACCTTGAGCATCTCCATGTACTTCGCCGGGGCTGGCGGCGCACGCTCCACCCGCCCCGTCGTGTTCTCGGGCTGGGCGCGGTCCTCGGCGATCTTGGCTTCCATCCGGGCTATGTCGCGCGGCCAGATGGTCCACGAATCCTTGCTGCCCGCCTGGATTTCGTCGTGCCCCATCTTCCAGATGTTGAACAGGAACTGTTCACGGTGCCGCGACGCGATGTCGAAAACCGCCCGGTTGGCCGTCACCGAATAGTCGACCGACTGGCGGAAGTGCCACGGCTGCGGCTCGATTGGATACGGCAGGTCGCCGCTGGCCAGTTGCCTGTTAGGCAGGAGCGGGATCTCGATCGGCGTCGGATTGCCGATCGTCTCGGTGAGCAGCCCGATGATGTTGTGGAAGTAGGCGGTGGTGCGCAGTCCGCCATTCCACCAGGTGGAATAATTCGCCCCCGAGCGCATCGTCACCCCGGGCTTG
>JBGTNB010000358.1:0-1790 GCA_041743285.1 Gemmatimonadaceae bacterium | reverse complement strand
CGATGGCAACCGAGTGCTCCGAATTCACATCCAGCGGAACTCCGACCGTGTCGAACTGCGAACCGACTTCGAGCCGGACGTGCACGAGGTTTCCCGATCGCACGAAGCGTGTGGTGCGACCGTTATGGATCGCCGACGCTCGCGCCACCGCCAGCATTGCCGCGACTTCCTGCTTGGCCGATCGCACGGCGTTCCTCTCCGCTATGCGTCTTCCCGATGGCGTGGTTATGATCGCGAGAATGCCGACGATCGTCACGACAATGAGAAGCTCGATCAAGGTGAATCCCTTACGTCTCGAATAAATCATGTATTCCTCCGTCACGAGGGGAGCAGGCGACTCTCGTGCCATTTGCTAACTCGTTGAACAGCACTGACTTGGAAATGCGACAACGGCGTGGCCATCCGCTACGAAGTAGCGTGACCGCACCTCTTTGCATACCGACGACGCGCACTGGCGCGCGTCACGTGCCGAGTCCGTACTCGCGAATTTTGTAGAGCAGTGCGCGATGGGAGAGGTCGAGCAACCGCGCGGCGTGCGTGCGGTTCCCGGCCGTGCGTTCCAGCGCCGATGCGATTAGGGAGCGCTCGAGCTCTCGCACCCGCCGCTTGACCGAAAGGTCTGAGTCGGGAGAAGAACGGCCGCCACCAGCGGCCGGCGGTTCCCCGTTCACCACCAATGGCAGGTGCGAAACCTCTACGGTTCCGCCGCCGGCGAGGACCAGGGCGCGCTCGATCGCATTCTCCAGTTCCCGCACGTTACCGGGCCACGCATGGCGGGCCAATGCCGAGAGTGCGGCCGGCGAGATTGCGGCGCCCGGCATGCCCAGCGACTGCGCATAACGCCCAACGAAATGCTGCGCCAGCGCCGGGATGTCCCCGGAACGGTCGCGCAGCGCCGGCAGGTGGATCGATACGACGTTTATCCGGTAATACAGATCCTCGCGGAAACGGCGCTCGGCTACTTCTCCCGCCAGATCCCGGTTCGTGGCGGCAATCACCCGAACGTCCACCCGGCGCGCCGCGGAGCCGCCAACAGCGCGTATTTCCGACTCCTGCAGTGCCCGCAGCAGCTTGACCTGAAGAGGAAACGGCAGCTCACCGATCTCATCGAGAAAGAGCGTGCCGCCCTCCGCCTCCGCGAACAAACCATCCCGGTCTGCTATCGCTCCCGTAAACGCGCCGCGAACGTGCCCGAACAGCTCGCTCTCGAGAAGCGACTCGGGAATCGCGCCGCAGTTGACCGCCGCGAACGGCGCTGACGCACGCGGGCTCTCGTCGTGAACGAGGCGTGCGAGCAATTCCTTTCCTGTCCCGCTCTCGCCGGTAACCAGCACCGTCGACGGGTAGCGGGCCACCTTGCGCGCCACGTCCAGCGCGTCGCATAACGCCTTGCTGCTGCCGATGATGCCGGGTGCCGTCCGTCGACTCTCCAGCTCCGACTCCAGCGCCTGGACGCGAGCGAGCAGCCGCTCACGCTCCACCGCCTTACGAACTACCAGAACTATCTCCTCGGCGTGGAAGGGCTTGGCGATGTAATCGTATGCTCCGAGCCGCATCGCCCCGATCGCCGTTTCAACATCGCCATACGCCGTCATCGCGATCACGAGCGCACTGCCCCCTCCCGACCGATACCGCTCGAGCATCTCCAATCCGCCGAGACGCGGCATGCGAAGATCGCACAGAATGATCGTAGGTTGCAGACCGGCCGCCGCCGTCAGAGCCTCTTCGCCGTCGGACGCCGTCGATACCTGATATCCCTCGTCGGCGAGAATGCGCGATACGGTGTGGCG